>CANQIH010000203.1 GCA_947624035.1 uncultured Oscillospiraceae bacterium
TTGGCGGCGCCGGAGGCGATCTGCTCGATCATGAACTTGGTCCAGCCGTAGGGGTTGGTGCAGCCGCCGGTCTCGCTGTCCTCGGTGTAGGGCACCTTCGCCTTGGCGCCGTACACCGTGGCGGAGGAGGAGAAGATGAACCGCTTCACGCCCGCCTCGGCCATGGTCTCCAGCAGGGTCAGGGTGGTGTCCAGGTTGTTGCGGTAGTACATGAGGGGCTTGGCCACGCTCTCGCCCACGGCCTTGTAGCCGGCGAAGTGCATCACCGCGGCTGGCTTGGTCTCGGCCATGATCTTCCGCATGGCCTCCTTATCTGCCACGTCCGCCTCATAGAGGGGGATCTTCGCGCCGGTGAGCTCCTCGCAGCGCTTCACCGCCTCGGGGCTGGAATTGGAAAAGTCGTCCACCACCGCCACGTCGTAGCCCGCCTCGATGAGGGCCACGGCGGTGTGGGACCCGATGTACCCGGCCGCGCCGGTGAGAAGTATGGTCATATTGGCCTCCTATGCCTCGCAAGTTTGCGCCCGCAGGCGCAGGAATGTGTTTCAAACGACTTTAGCACACAGGGACGACCCAGCCGAAGGGGTCGTCGATCTTGCCCCACTGGATGCCGGTGATGGTGTCGTACAGCTTCTGGGTGACCTCGCCGATCTGGCCGTTGTTGATGGTGTGCTCCTCACCGGCGTAGACGATCTCTCCGATGGGGGAGATGACGGCGGCGGTGCCGGTGCCCCAGGCCTCCTCCAGCGCGCCGCTGCCGGCGGCGGCGATGAGCTCGTCCACGGAGATGTCCCGCTCCTCCACCTCGTAGCCCCATTCCTTCAGAAGCTGGAGGGAGGACTTGCGGGTGATACCGGGCAGCACGGAGCCCTTCTCCAGAGAGGGGGTCACGATCTTGCCGTCGATCTTGAACATCACGTTCATGGAGCCCACCTCTTCGATGTACTTCTGCTCCACGCCGTCCAGCCACAGGACCTGGCTGAAGCCCTTGGCCTCGGCGATCTCGCTGGCGTGGAGGCTGGCGGCGTAGTTGCCGCCGCACTTGGCAAAGCCGGTGCCGCCCCGGACGGCGCGGACCTCGCGGCCCTCGATGGCGATGCGCACCGGGTTCAGGCCCTCGGGGTAGTAGCAGCCCACCGGGCAGGTGATGATGCAGAAGATATAGGTGTGAGAGGCGTGGACGCCCACGTGGGGGTCCGTGGCGATGATGAAGGGGCGGATGTACAGGCTGGTGTCCGGCGCGGAGGGGACCCAGTCCTGGTCCAGTTCCACCAGAGTCTTGATGGCCTGGAGGTAGATGTCCTCGGGCACAGGGGGGATGCACAGCTTCTCCGCGGAGCGGGCCATGCGGGCGATGTTCTCCGTGGGCCGGAACAGCTGGATCTTGCCCTCGGCGGTGCGGTAGGCCTTCAGCCCCTCAAAGATCTCCTGGGCGTAGTGCAGCACCATGGCGGAGGGCTCCAGCTCGATGGGGCCGTAGGGCACGATGCGGGGGTTTATCCACCCCTGGCCCTTCACGTAGTTCATGAGGAACATGTGGTCGGAGAAGTAGGTGCCGAAGGGGATGCCCTCGATGGCCGGCTTCTGTTTGGGCGCGGTGGTCCTGGTGATGGCGATGTCCATAAAAACTGCCTCCTGCTTTTTCAAAAAGCGTTCTTTTTTGATTTACGCCATTATAATACCAAAACCTCTTCTCTGCAAGCATTTGGACCAGGAAATACGGCCCCGTTTCCTCGAAATTTTTGTAACTTTTCTCTATCATTTTAGTAACTAATGTGATATAATGTCACAGTTGAGAAAAAAAGTTACAGTGAGGTGATCCGCAATGAGACTGTTCCGGCGCGTTTTGGCGCCGCTGGCGGCGGTTTTCATGGCGCTCACCCTCACCGGCTGCATGGTCTCCAGCCCGGAGGAGCTATACTCCCTGCCGGCGCTGTCGGAGGAGTATCTGCAGCTGCAGGAGCTCATCGACCAGCGCATCAGCGAGGGCGGGGAGTACGCCGCCCCCACCGGCGGCAGCTACCGCCAGTCCATCCAGCTCCAGGACCTGGACGGGGACGGCACGGCGGAGGCCCTGGCCTTCCTGGCCGACAGCTCCCACACCCCCTCCATCTGCGTGTACCGCCGGGACGACGCCGGCAGCTACTACCTCTACGTCATCATCGACGGGGCCGGCTCGGCGGTGTCCAGCGTGGAATACGCGGACCTGACCGGCGACGGCGCTTCGGAGCTCATCATCGCCTGGCAGATCAGCGGCGACATCCGGCTGCTGGCCGTGTACGCCCTGAGCACCCAGGCCCAGGAGCGGCTTTTGAGCGTGGACTGCTCGGAATTTCTGGTCTCGGACCTGAACGGCGACGGCACGGAGGACCTGGTGGACCTGCGCATCGGCGGGTCGGACCCCGGCGTGGACCTGTACACCTTCAGCCATGACGGGGAGGCCTCCAGCCTCTCGGCCGCCCTGTCCAGCGGGGTGTCCAGCGTGCGGCGGATGCGCACCGGCGGCCTTTCCGACGGCGTCCAGGCCCTGTTCGTGGAGAGCTCCCGGGAGGACGGCCTCGTGACGGACGTGTTCACCGCCACAGACACCGCCCTGACCAACATCACCATGACCGGCGCGGGCTACAGCAACACACTCCGCCAGCGGGACGTGTTCGCCGCGGACATCAACGGCGACGGCGCCATGGAGCTCCCCGCCTGGTACGGGGACCTCTTGCAGTGGTCCAGCCTGAGCAGCAGCGGTTACAGGAACATGGTCATGACCACCTACCACAATTACGACGACGGCTGGTATCTGGTGCTGGACGGGCTTCTGAACCAGGACGTGACCATCGAGCGCAGCTACAGCGCCGTGGGGGAGCGGTCCGTGTCCTTCACCGTGCCGGGCAGCGGCGCCGAGCCGCCCCGGACCGTGCTCATCCTGTACTTCCTCACCGGCGAGAACCGCCTGGACCGGGCCCAGAGCGAGGGCCGGTTCATCCTGCACCAGGACGAGAGCTCCGTCTACGCGGCCCAGATTTTGGGCGACGACATCACACAGGACGGCGTCATGAACGCCTTTCATCTGATATACGCCGAATGGCAGACCGGCGACCTGTAAAAAGGAGAAGTCAATCATGAAAAAGGTTTTGGTTTTGGAAGACGAATCCAGCATCCGCAGCTTCGTGGTCATCAACCTGCGCCGCTCCGGCTACGAGCCCATCGAGGCCGAGACCGGCGAGCAGGCCCTGGAGCAGCTCAAGCAGAACCCGGACATCAAGGTGGCCCTGCTGGACGTGATGCTGCCGGATATCGACGGCTTCGAGGTCTGCCGCCGCATCCGGGCGTCCGACTCGAAGATCGG
>CANQIH010000204.1 GCA_947624035.1 uncultured Oscillospiraceae bacterium
TCCCCCTCGGCCATGCGGGCGGCCAGGGCCACCTCCTCCTCCGGGGTCAGCAGGGGCACCTTGCCGATCTCCTTCAGGTACATGCGCACCGGGTCGTCGGTGGAGAAGCTCTCGGCCACGGCGTCCGTGTCCACGATCTCCTCCTCGGTGACCTCGCTGATCTCCAGGTCCGCCAGCTCCTCCAATTCTTCCAGTTCCGGCAGGGCGTCGTCCTCCAGGGGCGGCAAAAACTCGTCCCCGGCGGTGTCGATGCCCAGGTCCTCCAGCTGGTCGTACACGGCGTCCAGCTCGTCCTGGGTCAGGCCCATGCTGTCCAGCACGTCGGAAAGCTCCTTGCTGGTGAGCTTTCCGGCCTTCTTGCCCCGCTCGAACAGCTCCTGGAGCTTTTCTTCGTTGGTCTTTTCTCTCGCGCCCTCCTCCGCCGCTGCCTCGGCGGGCTTCTCCTCCTTTTCCTTTTTCTTGGAGGACTTTTTCTTGGGCACGCTCTTCTTCTCCTTCTCCGCCGGAGCGGACTTCTCGCTCTCGGTCCCGGGAACGGCCTCCGCCGCCTCTATAGGAGCGGCCTTTTCCTCCGGCGCGGACGCCTCGTCCACAGGCGCTGCCGCCGTCTCCGGCACAGGCGCCGCCTTCGCCGTCTTTTTCTTCGTCTCAGCCATCCTTTGAACCATACCCTTTCGTTCGTTTCAATCTCTCGGCATAGCCCCGCAGATCGTCCGCCCGGCCCGCCTTTTCTTTTTCGGTCTGTATCTTCTCTATGTAGTCGCTCATGGCCCTCTGCGCGTCCGAGGCGGATACCCCGCCGCGGCTGATGATATCGGTCAGGAGCGTCATCTCCTCCGGGGAGAACTCCTGGCTCAGGGCCGCCATAGAAAGGCTCCGCTCCTCCCGGGCCCGCCGGGTGAGGGAGTCGAACATCCGGCCCAGGACGGGGGCGGTGAAGTCCGCTCCCGTCAGGGGCAGCGCGCCGAACATCTCCGGGAAGCGGTACACCAGGCCCACCACGCCCTCCTCGGCCACGGCGCTGCGGACGTTCTCGTACCGCAGGGCCCGGCTCTGGGGCTGGGCGGCCCGCAGGGGGGCGGTCTCCTCCCGGTCCCGCTGGCGCTTGGCCCCGGCGGCGTCCTTTTTGCGGACGTGGGCCACCTCGTTCATGAAGGCCTCCTTGGACACACCGGCCTTCTCCGCGGCCCGCATACCGTACACCTCCCGCTCCACGCTGCCCGTCAGGGAGGCGATGAGCCTCGCGGCGTCCTGGAGGTACCGGACCCGGCCGGCGTCGTCCGTCAGGTCATACTGCCCGGCGATCTGGGCCATGCGGTACTCGATCTGGCTGTCGCTGCGCTCGATGAGCTTTCGGAAGGCGGCGGGACCGCTGGACTGGATGAACTCGTCCGGGTCCTTGGCGCCGGGGACGGCCACCACCTTCACCTGCAGGTCCAGGGGCTGCAATATGCCGATGGCCCGCTGGACAGCCTTCTGCCCGGCGGCGTCGCTGTCGTAGCAGATGACCACCTGCTTGGTGTACCGGGCGATGAGCCGGGCCTGGTCCGCGGTGAGGGAGGTGCCCAGGCTGGCCACGGCGCTGTCGAACCCCGCCTGATGGAGGCTCACAACGTCTATATTGCCCTCAACCAGCAGAATATATCCGCTTTTGGACTTTTTAGCCAGATTGAGGGCGAAAAGACTGCGGCTCTTGCTGTAGACCAGGGTGTCGGGGCTGTTGAGGTACTTTGGCTCCCCGTCCGACAAAATGCGCCCGGAAAAGCCTATGACGCTGCCCCGCACATCGATGACCGGAAAAATGAGCCGGCCGCGGAAATAGTCGTAAAATCCGCCATTCTTGCCCACCCGGGCCAGGCCCGCGGCCACCAGCTCCTGGGGGGTGTAGCCTTTGCGCGTCATGGCGTCGGTGAGGGCCTGCCAGCTGTCGGGGGCGTAGCCCAGGCCGAAGGGCTTGACCATGGGCACGATGCCCCGCTTGATCACGTATTCCTGCCCGGCCCGGCCGGTGCCGGCCATGAGCTGGGCGTGGAAAAAGCGGGCCGCGTCCCGGTTCAGCTCCAGCATCCGGCTCCGGCGGCTCCGGTTCTCGTCCGGGGCGTCCTCGGGCACCTCCATCCCCGCCCGCCGGGCCAAAAACTGGACCGCGTCCGGGAAGGACAGGTTCTCGATGTCCATGATGAAGTTGATGACGCTGCCGCCCTTGCCGCAGCCGAAGCAGTGGTAGATCTGCCGGTCACGGTTGACGGAGAAGGAGGGCGTCTTTTCCCCGTGGAAGGGGCAGAGGCCGAAAAGGTTCGCGCCGCTGCGCTTGGTGAGGGCCACGTAGGAGCCCACCACGTCCACGATGTCGCTGCGCTCCTTCAGCTCCTCCAGAAACGTATCCGGGATGGCCATCGCGTTTTTCCCCCTTCTCAGAAGGCCCCCTTGTGCACGGCCCAGGCCGCTTTCTCTTGCCCCTTACGGGGCAATTCACCTTGAAGGGGGCTGGCAGCGCCAACGGCGCTGACTGGGGGATTGTTACCAGTCTTGGCATTTATCATAGCTTGGCAACAACCCCTCCGGCCGCCTGCGGCGGCCACCTCCCCTTGCACAGGGGAGGCTTTGGAACGCCCGATCACTTCACGCTCCAGCTGGCCGGTATGAACAGTTCCTCAAATATCGAAATGGCGTAGCTGTCCGTCATGCCGGACACGTAGTCCGTGACGGCGGTCTGGACGCCCTCGGCGGCGGCGATGGCCTGGTACTCCCGGGGCAGCCTGCCGGCATGGCCGGTATAGTAGTCCATGATGGGGCCCAGGATGCCCTTGACCTTGGACTCCTCGCCCTTGGCCTTGGGGTTGCGGTACACCGCCTCGTACATGAACGATTCAAAGGCGGCGTAGGCCTCCGCCATCTCCGGGGAAAGCTTTACCTCGCCCTGGGCACTGGAGGCTATGGCGTCCGTCACCATGGCGTTGATGCGCTGGGAGTTGCGGGTGCCCACCCGGGCGCGGATGATCTCCGGCACGTCCTCCGCCCGCACGATCCCGGCCCGCTCAGCGTCGTCCAGGTCGTGGTTCAGGTAGGCGATGTGGTCCGCCAGGCGCACCACGTCCGCCTCCGGCGTGCTCTTTGGCTCGCCGGTGGTGTGGTTCAAAATGCCCATGCGGGTCTCATAGCACAGGTTCAGGCCCCGGCCGTCCTTCTCCAGCTTGTCCACCACCCGCAGGCTCTGCTCGTAGTGGCGGAAGGTGCCGGTGATGTCACGCAGGGCCCGCTCCCCCGCGTGGCCGAAGGGGGTGTGGCCCAGGTCGTGGCCCAGGGAGATGGCCTCGG
>CANQIH010000205.1 GCA_947624035.1 uncultured Oscillospiraceae bacterium
GAGGAGCTGCTGGCCATGCCCGTCATCCGGGGCGACAAGACCGAGAAGGAGAAGTTCGCCGGCGCGGAGAACACCTACACCGTGGAGTGCATGATGCACGACCACAAGGCCCTCCAGTCCGCCACCAGCCACTACTTCGGCGACGGCTTCACCCGGGCCTTCGATATCACCTTCCAGGATAAGAACAATCAGTCCATCTATCCCCATCAGACCAGCTGGGGCTTCACCACCCGGTCCATCGGCGGGCTCATCATGACCCACGGCGACGACAACGGTCTGGTGCTGCCGCCCCACGTGGCCCCCATCCAGGTGGTGGTCATCCCTGTGGCGGCCCACAAGCCCGGCGTCACCGAAGCCGCCCAGGCGGTGGTGGACCGGCTGCAGGCCGCCGGCATCCGGGCCAAGGGCGATTTCTCTGACAACAGCCCCGGCTGGAAGTACGCCCAGTACGAGATGAAGGGCGTGCCCCTGCGGCTGGAGCTTGGCCCCCGGGACATCGAGAACGGCGTGGCCATGTCCGCCCGGCGGGACACCGGCGAGAAGGCGCCCCTGGCCCTGGAGGGGCTGGAGCAGGCAGTCACGGCGCTGCTGGAGGACGTGCAGAAGGGCCTCTTCGACAAGGCCAAGGCCAACCTGGAGAGCCACACCTGGCCCGCCGCCACGGTGGAGGAGGTCAAGGAGAAGGCCATGGACGGCTTCGTCAAGACCATGTGGTGCGGCGACGTGGCCTGCGAGGAGAAGATGAAGGAGCTGGCCGGTGTGTCCAGCCGGTGCATCCCCTTCGCCCAGGAGCATCTGGGGGACGTGTGCCCCTGCTGCGGCCGCCCGGCCAAGCATATGGTCATCTGGGGCGTGGCGTACTGATAAGGCTGGTTCTCAGACCAGCTGCTGGTTTTCCCCTTCAGCTTCGCTGCGCTCAGCAGCTCCCCCGAGGGGGAGCCGAGGGGGCTGGAGCATTACCAGGTCAAAGCCTCCCCTGTGCAAGGGGAGGTGCCGAGGGAGCGCAGCGAACGAGGCGGAGGGGTTGTTACCGAGCTCGGATGATTTCCAAGACTGGTAACAATCCCCCCTGTCTGCCCTTCGGGCAGCCTTCCCCCCTTTGCACAAGGGGGGCATTGGCCTGGCAGATAACGCAAACAAAGACCTCCCTGGCTCGTGAGCCAGGGAGGTCTGCTATACATATCAGGTGGGGCTGTCGTCACCGCCGCCCTCGGGAGGCGGAACGACGGGAACGTCGGTGGGACTGTCACCGCCGCCCGAGGGGGGATCGGTCTGCACCGCGGGGGGCGTCTCCACGGGAGGCGTCTCCACAGGGGGCTGGGTCGGAGGCGGCGGGGTGGGCGTCGTCACAGGCGGCTGCGTGACAGGGGGCGGCGCGGTGACGGTGGGATCGCCGCCGGTGGGAGGCGCCGGCGTCACATAGGGCGTGGGCGAGGGGGACGGCGACGGCGACGGGCTGGGGGACGGGCTGGGCTCAGGCGTCTCCTGCACGGCGGTGCTGGGGAAGGTGCGGATGACCGTGCCGTTGTAGTTGCCGAAGAAGGTGATGGTGACCACACCGGTGCTGCCCGCCAGCTGGGAGGAGATGCTGTAGTCCGTGCCGTTCACCAGAGGCGTGCCGCCCACGGTGATCTGCAGGGCGTTGAGGTCGGTGTTCTCGTCGATGGGCGGGATGTTCAGCTGGCCCGGGGCGGAGGTGGTGACCACGTCGGAGGGCACCTCCATGTCCTCATCCAGCTTGAACAGGACGAAGTGCAGCGACTCGCTGATGTTGGCCGTGGTCTTCATCTGGGTAGTCTCATAGGAGTAGAGGACCTGGCCCGGAGTCTCGGTGCCGTCCGGGTTCTGGGTGGCGGGCCCGGTGATGTTCACGGTGCCGTTGCCCACGTAGTTGATGTACAGCCGGTCGGACTGGTCGCGGTAGGTGAGCACGTTGAGCTCCGTGCCGTTGTCCAGCTCCTCGGTGTCATACAGCCAGCGGGTACGGCGGCTGTCGTCGTCCAAGGCCATGGCCTCGCCGCTCTCGCCCATGTTGAGGAAGCGCTCGTTGTTGTCCAGGGAGTAGCGGTAGCCGCCGCTGTAGTAGTCCCGGTTGGCGTGCCAGAGCATGCCCTCCGTCACGGGGCCGGTGAGGTAATAGGTGCCGTCCTCCGTCTGGGACACGGTCATGTCCACGGCGCCGAGGTCGGTGCCGTCCTTGTTCAGGAGCACCGTGGCGGTGATGGCGGGGGCGGTATAGCCGGCGTCCTCGGTGTAGGTGGCGCCCTCCGTCTCCACGAAGCCGATGGCCACATCGTCATCGCTGCCGCTGTCGTCCTCGTCCTCGTCGTCCTGGGCGATGTCGGGCAGGTCCGCGATGGCCAGGACGTAGACGCCCTCGTCCTCGAACTCGTCCACGGGGACGAACACGCCGGTCTGGACAGCGGTGTAGGAGCCGTAGTCCACGACGGTCACCGGTGCGGGAGTGGGCTCAGGCGTGGGCTCCGGGGTGGGCTCAGGCGTGAACTCGGGCACCGGCGTGGGCGTCGCCACGGGGGTGGCGCTGATGGTCTGGAACGCGAAGTCGTCCAGGCCGTTGGCCGGGAAGGTGATGGAGTTGTTCTCGATGAGGTATGTACCGATCTGCTCCCAGGCGCCGTCCGCGTTGGCGTGGTACACCGACAGGCCGTCGCCGTCGGTGAAGCTGGGGTCGGAGACCGTGACCTTCAGGGGATAGTCGGCCTCGCGCCGGCCCTCCCAGGCCACGTTCAGGAGCACCATGGGCTCCTCCGCCGGGACCGTGTCGGGACGGAGCTGGCCCTGGGTGACGGACAGCTTTCCGGCCACGTCCTTGTCGCCGTTGTCCTGGGCGGAGACCTGGGTGGTGACGCCGGGCGCGATCTCAGCCTGCTGGGGGCCGCCGCCCAGAAGGGCCTCTATGGTCCCCTGGTCGGACAGCACCATGTACAGCATGCCGGCCAGCGCCGCGAGGACGATGAGCAGTACGATGATCAGCACCCAGACCTTCCATTTCGAGGAGGTGGCAGGGGCCGATGAATGATAACCAGACATAAACTCACACCTTACTTTGTATGGATTCGCACCCATTATACCTGATGTGGATGAAAAAAACAACAAAAAATTACGAAAAATTACGCAAAGGTTAATTTTTGTCAGGACCGCCGGATGGTGATAACAGAAAAAACGCCTCCATCCGCATTTTTTGTCTTGACATAGAGGGGAGAACCTTGTATAATCATAAAGCTCGTGGCCGGGTAGTTCAGTCGGTTAGAACGCCGGCCTGTCACGCCGGAGGTCGAGGGTTCAAGTCCCTTCT
>CANQIH010000206.1 GCA_947624035.1 uncultured Oscillospiraceae bacterium
GAGTCGGGGTCCATCTCCACGAAGGTCTCTGCCGCCTCGTCCTTGGGCAGCAGACGGAACAGCAGCGGCAGCAGCTTTTCCTCCAGTCCGTCGAAGAGGGCCGCCACGTCCGCCGGATTCATGGTTACCAGGATGTCCCGCAGGGCGGGATACTTTTTCTGTTCTGCCAGAGCGGTGACGGTGTTCTCCAGCAGAAGGGTGTTTTCAGCCATAGTCGTTCCTCCTTTTTGTGATGATTGGAAGAACGGGGCCGGGAAACTAGCGGGCCACGGACGCCCGCATGGTTCGGCCTCGTTTTGTGCCGGTACTGTCACCAGCGTCCATGGTCTCACTTCCTTTCAACAAGATCAGTATATGTCAGAGCGAGAGCAAAAGCGCTCCCAGGTCTTCCACGGTGCCGGCTACCCACTTGGCGCCGGCGGCCTCCAGCTCCTCCCGGGTGCCGTAGCCGAAGGCCACGCCCACACAGGGGACGCCGCATTCCGCCGCGCCGGCCACATCGTAATGCCGGTCGCCCACCATGACCGCGGCGGAGAGGTCCACGCCGCACTTGGCCTGGAGCTCCCGGATGACCACCGCCTTGGTGCTGTCCGGCTTGTGGGGGTCGCTGCCCACGATGGCGTCAAAGTAGGGCGCGAGACCGAACCGCTCCAGGATGCGCACGGACATGTCCGTGGGCTTGGAGGTGGCCACATAGAGCTTCCGCCCCGCGGCCCGGAGACTGGCCAGAAGGTCCGCCATGCCAGGGTAGGGGACGTTCTCAAATAGGCCGGTCACGGTGTAGTATTCCCGGTAGTCCGCCAGAAAACGCTTGGCCTCGTCCAGGGTGAAGCCCCAATACTCCACATAGCTCTGAGGCATGGGCGGGCCGATGAACTTGTAGTAGTCCGCGTTGACGCCGGGCTCCAGGCCCCATTTTTTCCGGGCGTAGATGATGGCGTTTGTGATGCCCAGCGCCGGGTCCGTCAGTGTCCCGTCCAGGTCGAATAGGATGTATTTGTATTTCAATGCGTTACCTCTCCTCGCGGAAGTAGCTCAGGCCAAGGCTCTTGGGGGGCTGGGCCTCCTTGGACCGGCGCAGGCTCACGGCGATGAGCACCGCGATGGTCACCACGTAGGGCAGCATCTTGAACAGCTCTATGGTGGCCCGGCTCAGGCCGGAGATGTAGTTGTAGGCCCAATAGAGCACGCCGAAGAGGTACGCCGACCAGATGGCACGGGCCGGCTTCCAGGTGGCGAAGATCACCAGGGCCACGGCCAGCCAGCCCAGGGCCTCGATGGTGCCGTCGGTGGACCAGGTGCCTTTGATGTAGTCCATGACATAGTAGATGCCGCCCATGCCGGATATGCCCGCGCCCACGCAGGTAGCCAGGTATTTATAGAGGGTGACGTTGATGCCCGCAGCGTCGGCGGTGGCCGGGTCCTCGCCCACGGCCCGGAGGTTCAGGCCCACCCGGGAGCGGTTCAGAAACCAGCTTGCCAGCAGGGCCACGGCGATGGCGAGATAGGCCATGAAGCCGAAGGAGAAGAACAGCTGGCCCACCCAGCCCAGGCCGGACAGGGCGGGGATGTAGGCCCGGTAGGCCCGGCTGGTGACGGCCACGCTGATCTGGCCCACGCCGCCGGCCATTGCGTTGAGGCTGCCGCCGAAGAGGTTGGCAAGGCCCGCGCCGAAGATGGTGAGGGTCAGACCCGTCACGTTCTGGTTGGCCCGGAGGGAGATGGTGAGAAAGGCGTAGATGAGCCCGCCCAGGGCCGATGCCAGGAAGGCCGCCACAAAGCTCAGGGCAAGGCCGATGGCGCCCACGGGCTCGGCGGCGTGCATCTCATAGAAAAACGCCGTAGCCAGGCCCGCGATGCCGCCCAGGTACATGATGCCGGGCACGCCCAGGTTCAGGTTGCCGGACTTCTCGGTGATGATCTCACCCACGGCGCCGTAGAGGATCACGGTGCCGAAGATGATGGCGCTGGTCAGAAGGGAGATGAGCTGTGTCATACCTGGGCCACCTCCTTTTTGTGGGAGCGGAAGCGTATGCTGTAGCGGATGAAGAACTCACTGCCCAGCAGGAAGAACAGGATGATGCCCATGATCACGTTGGAGGCGTAGTCATTGAGGTGGAACTGGGAGGCGATCTGGATGGCGCCCTTCTCCAGGAACACCAGAAGCAGGGCGATGAGGATCATGACGAAGGTGTTGAACTTGGCCATCCAGGCCACGATGATAGCCGTGAAGCCCCGGCCGCCGGCGGTGCTGGTGGAGATGGTGTGGCTGGCGCCGGCCACCGCCACGAAGCCGGAAAGGCCGCACACCGCGCCGGATATGGCCATGGTGCGGATGAGCACCCGCTTCACGCTGATGCCGGCGTAGCGGGCGGTGTTCTCGCTCTCGCCCACCACGGATATCTCATAGCCGTGCTTGGTGTAGCGGAGATAGAGGTACATGAGCACGGCCACTGCCAGCACGATGAGCACGTTCATCATGTAGGGCTTGCCGAAGAGCTCCGGGAACCAGCCGACCTTGGTCTGCTGGTTGATGATGCCCACGGAGTTGGACCCCGGGGGGTTCTCCCACTTGGCCACCAAAAAGCAGGTCAGCTGGATGGCGATGTAGTTCATCATGAGGGTGAAGAGGGTCTCGTTGGTGTTCCAGCGGGCCTTAAAGATGGCGGGGACGATGCCCCAGAGGGCCCCGGCCAGAAGGCTCACCGCGAGGCTCACCAGCAGCAGGAGCCACGTGGGCATGGCGCTGCCGCCGTAGATGAGCACCGCCGCGGTGGCGCAGCCGCCCATGAGGATCTGGCCCTCGGCGCCGATATTCCAGAAGCGCATGGAGAAGGCCGGCGCCAGGCCCACGCCGATGCACAGCAGCATGGCCGTGTCCCGCATGGTGATCCAGGTGCGCCGGGAGGAGCCGAAGGCCCCCTGCCACATGGCACCATACACTTTCACGGGGTTCATCTTCGTGATGCCGTAGATGAAAAGCGCGCTCACCAGAAGGGCCAGCACCAGGCTCACCAGCCGGACCAGCCAGGCCTGCCACCAGATCATGCCCTCCCGCTTGGCGATGTGGATGAGAGGTTCGTGGTTGTTCATGCCGTGGCCTCCTTCCGGGGCTCGTCAGCCAGGTAGGTCATGCGGGCGCCCACCTCCTCCTTGGTGGCGGTGCGGCCGTCCAGCACGCCGTTGAGCTTCCCGCCGCACAGCACGGCGATCCGGTCGCACAGCTGCAGCAGCACGTCCAGGTCCTCGCCCACGTATATCACCGCCACACCGGCGGCTTTCTG
>CANQIH010000207.1 GCA_947624035.1 uncultured Oscillospiraceae bacterium
ACGCCCAGCCCCAGGTGGGCTGGCTGGAGGTGAACATCAGCTGCCCCAACGTCCACGGCGGCGGCATGAGCTTCGGCGCCGGCCCGGCCATGGCGGCCAAGGTCACGTCGGCGGTGAAGGCCGTCACCACAAAGCCGGTCATCATGAAGCTCTCCCCCAACGCGGCGGACATCGCCGCCGTGGCCCGGGCCTGTGAGGAGGCCGGGGCCGACGGCGTGAGCCTCATCAACACCCTGCTGGGCATGCGCATCGATCTGAAACAGCGCAGGCCCCTGCTGGCCAACCGCACCGGCGGCCTCTCCGGCCCCGCGGTGTTCCCGGTGGCCCTGCGGATGGTGTACGACGTGTACGAGGCCGTGTCCATCCCCGTGGTGGGCCTGGGGGGCGTATCCAAGGCGGAGGACGTGCTCGAGATGATGCTGGCCGGGGCCACGGCGGTCCAGGTGGGCGCCGCGAATCTCACGGACCCATACGCCTGCCGGGACATCATAGCGGACCTGCCCAGGGTCATGGAAAAATACGGCATAGAAGATCTACGCGATATCATTGGAGGTGCCCACCCATGGGAAAAGACGTGATCGTAGCCTGTGACTTCGGGTCCGGCGCAGAGGCATTGGCCTTCCTGGACCGGTTCCCGGGAGGGCGGAAGCCCTTCGTGAAGATCGGTATGGAGCTTTTTTACGCCGAGGGGCCGGATATCGTCCGGCAGATCAAGGACCGGGGCCACCGGATATTCCTGGACCTGAAGCTCCACGACATCCCCAACACCGTGAAAAAGGCCATGGCGGTGCTGTCCCGCCTGGACGTGGACATGGTGAACCTCCACGCCGCCGGTGCGGGGGAGATGATGCGCGCCGCCCGGGAGGGCCTCACCCGGCCGGACGGCACGAGGCCGCTGCTCATCGCGGTGACCCAGCTCACCTCCACCAGCCAGGAGCAGCTGGAAAAGGAGCTCTACATCCCCCGGCCCATGGAGGACGTGGTGGCCGGATACGCGAAAAACGCCCGGGACGCCGGTCTGGACGGGGTGGTATGCTCCCCCCTGGAGGCCGGGCGCATCCATGAGGTCTGCGGCGCGGGATTTCTCACCGTGACGCCCGGCGTCCGCTTCCCGGACGCGGAGAAGGACGACCAGACACGGATCACCACCCCCGCCGGGGCCAAGGCCATCGGCTCGGACTACATCGTGGTGGGCCGCCCGGTCACGAAGGCGGCGGACCCGGTGGCCGCCTACGAGCGGTGCATCGCTGAATTTGTGGGATAAAGGAGGACAGCACATGGAGAACATCGAGACCCAGGTCGCGAAAGCCCTGCTGGAGATAAAGGCGGTGTTTCTGCGGCCGGAGGAGCCCTTCGTCTGGGCCAGCGGCATCAAGAGCCCCATCTACTGCGACAACCGCCTGATCCTGACGGCCCCCGCCGCCCGGGACCTGGTGGAGAACGCCATCGCGGAGACCATCCACCGGGAGTACCCCCAGGTGGACGTGCTCATGGGCACCGCCACCGCGGGCATCGCCCACGCGGCCATCGCGGCCCACATCCTGTGCCTGCCCATGGGCTACGTGCGCTCCGGGGCCAAGGACCACGGCCGGCAGAACCGCATCGAGGGCCGCCTGGAGCCCGGGGACAAGGTGGTGGTGGTGGAGGACCTGATCTCCACCGGCGGCAGCGTCATCGAGACCGTGGAGGCCCTGCGGGAGGCCGGGGCCGAGGTGCTGGGCGTGGTCAGCATCTTCACCTACGGGATGCAAAAGGGCCTGGACAGGCTGGCCGCGGCAAACGTAAAAAACGTCAGTCTCACGAACCTGGACGCCGTGGCGGCCGTGGCGAGGGAGATCGGGTATATCCAGCCCGGCGACGTGGAAAAAATACTGGCTTTCCGGGCGGACCCGTCCGACGAGAGCTGGATAGCAGGAGGCAGTAAATGAGAAGTGTAATCCGCATCACCGACCTTGACCTGGCCGAGATCGACGAGCTCATCGCCGTCGCCAACGACATCATCGAAAGCCCGGCCAAGTACGCCCACGCCTGCGACGGCAAGAAGCTGGCGACGCTGTTTTTCGAGCCGTCCACCAGGACCCGCCTGAGCTTTGAGGCGGCCATGTACGAGCTGGGCGGCCACGTGCTCAGCGTCCCCGACGGCGGGGCGTCCTCCGCCGCCAAGGGCGAGAGCGTGGCCGACACAGCCAAGACCGTGAGCTGCTACGCCGACATCATCGCCATGCGCCACCCCAAGGAGGGCGCGCCCTACGTGGCGTCGGTGAACGCCACGGTGCCCGTCATCAACGCCGGCGACGGCGGCCACAACCACCCCACCCAGACCCTCACCGACCTTCTCACCATCCAGCGGGAGAAGGGACGGCTGGACAAGCTCACCGTGGGCGTGTGCGGCGACCTGAAGTTCGGCCGGACGGTCCACTCCCTCATCGAGGCCATGAGCCGGTACGAGGGCGTCAGCTTCCAGCTCATCTCCCCGGAGGAGCTGAAGCTGCCCAGCTACGTGAAGAAGGACATCCTGCAGGCCAAGGGCGTGCCCTATGAGCAGACCACGGACCTGGAGGCGGCTCTGCCCAAGCTGGACATCCTCTACATGACCCGTGTGCAGCGGGAGCGGTTTTTCAACGAGGAGGACTACCTGCGCCTGAAGGACAGCTACATCCTCACCCCGGAGCGGCTGCAGAAGGCGAGAGAGGACATGATCATCCTCCACCCGCTGCCCCGTGTGAACGAGATCTCCGTGGCGGTGGACGCCGACCCCCGGGCCTGCTATTTCAAGCAGGTGCTCAACGGCAAATATATCCGCATGGCGCTCATACTGAAGCTCTTGAAGGAGGCTGGGACCATATGACAGTAGACGGCATCAAAAACGGCATCGTCATCGACCACATCCGGGCCGGTCAGGGCATGGAGATTTACAAGTTCCTGGGCCTGGAGACCCTGGACTGCCCGGTGGCGCTCATGAAGAACGTGACCAGCCAGAAGATGGGCAAGAAGGACATCATCAAGATCGACGGGGAGCTGGGCCTGGACCTGAACGTGCTGGGCTACATCGACCCGGACATCACCATCGACGTCATCCAGAACGAGGAGCGGGTGAAGAAGTACCACCCCCAGCTGCCTGAGCTCATCCGGGATATCGTCAAGTGCAAGAACCCCCGGTGCATCACCACCACCGAGCAGGAGCTGCCCCACATCTTCCGCCTGGCGGACCCGGCGGAGAAGGTGTACCGGTGCATCTACTGCGACGCCAAGGC
>CANQIH010000208.1 GCA_947624035.1 uncultured Oscillospiraceae bacterium
CCGCCCGGCGGGACATGATCGGCGCCACCATGTACCTGGTGGGCCGGGACGCCCGCACCGGCGAGGGACTGACGGACACCACCTCCTGCTCCATGTGCCGCCGGCTCATCATCAACGCCGGCATCACCCGGGTGGTGGCCCGCCTGGGCGAGGACGATATCCGGGTCACGGAGGTCCAGGACTGGATCGACCAGGACGACACGGTCCGCATATGACCGTCCCGCCGGAAAAAGGCCTCCCCCTGACACAGCAGGACCGCCGGCGCTTCCTCATCCGGAGGCTGACGGAGGAATCGCCCCGGTATCGGGGCATAGAGGTGCCCGCCGGCGCGGCGGAGCAGCGAAAGCTCCTCCGGGCGCTGATGAACGTGCGTCCGCCCCGGCCCATCGGAGAGGACTTTCTGGCGGTGCAGGACGCCTATCTGCGGGCGGAGACCGCCGCCAAGGGCGTCACGGACATCGCGGAACTGGCGCCTGTGGAGCCGGGCATATACCTCTGGCAGGGGGACATCACCGCCTTGCGGTGCGGCGCCATCGTGAACGCCGCCAACAGCGGCATGACCGGCTGCTACGTCCCGGGCCACAACTGTATCGACAACTGCATCCACACCTACGCGGGCGTCCAGCTCCGCCTGGCCTGCGCGGAGCTCATGGAGCGGCAGGGCCATGAGGAGCCTGCCGGCACGGCCAAGCTCACGGAGGCCTACGATCTGCCCTGCGGCTACGTGCTGCACACCGTGGGGCCCATCGTGGAGGGCGAGGTGACGGCGGAGGATGAGCGCCTTCTGGCATCCTGCTACTGCGCCTGCCTGGAGCTGGCCCGGGCCCATGGTATCGAGAGCGTGGCCTTCTGCTGCATCTCCACGGGGGTGTTCCGCTTTCCCAAAAACCGGGCGGCGCAGATCGCCGTGGAGACCGTCCGGCAGTTCCGGGGCGGCATCGAGGTGATATTCAATGTCCACAGCCAGGAGAATTACAACATCTACAGAGAGCTTCTCGGATAACCTTGCCCGGCTGCGGGAGGCCCTGGACCGGGCCGAGGCCGTGGTGATCGGCGCGGGGTCCGGCCTCTCCACCGCCGCCGGCTTTATATACACCGGGGCCCGCTTTCGGGAGCACTTTGCCGATTTCATTCAAGAATACGGCTTTGAGGACATGTACTCCGGCGGCTTCTACCCCTTTCCCACCCCCGAGGAGTTCTGGGCCTATTGGAGCCGGTACATCTTCATCAACCGGTACATGGACCCGCCCGGGACGGCCTACGGCGACCTGATGGACCTGGTGCGGGACAAGGACTATTTCGTCATCACCACCAACGTGGACCACTGCTTCCAGAAGGCGGGCTTTGCCAAGGAGCGGCTTTTTTACACCCAAGGGGACTACGGCCTTTTCCAGTGCAGCGAGCCCTGCCGCCAGGAGACCTTTGACAACGAGGACGCAGTTCGCCGGATGGTGGAGCGGCAAATGGATATGCGCGTGCCCTCGGAGCTCCTCCCCGTCTGCCCCCGCTGCGGCCGGCCCATGACCATGAACCTGCGGTCTGACGATAAGTTCGTGGAGGACGAGGGCTGGCACGAGGCCGCCCGGCGATACCGGGACTTTCTGCGGACCCGGGCCGGCAGGCGGATTCTGTTCTGGGAGCTGGGCGTGGGCTATAACACCCCCGGCATCATCAAGTACCCCTTCTGGCGCATGACCGCCCAGGACCCCAAGGCCACATACGCGGTGATGAACCGCAGCCGCGCCTTCGCCCCGGGCGAGATCGCCGGCAGGTCCGTCTGCGTCAGCGGGGACATCCAGCAGGCGCTGACCGCCCTGAAAAACTTGGCATGACGATACCCGCCCTCTTTGGGCGGGTATCTCTTGACATCCTGTTTCTATCGTAGTAGAATGACCGTAGATATTCTATCGCAGTAAAATCTGGGAGGCGTACATATGTCAGTCAAGCTGTTTGATTCAGAGCTGCGCGTCATGGATATACTCTGGCGGGATGGGGAGGCCAGCGCCAAGGACATCGCCGCGGAGCTGGGCCGCCAGGTGGGCTGGTCCAAGACCACCACCTACACGGTCATCAAAAAGTGCGTAGACAAGGGTGCCGTGTCCCGCCGGGAGCCGGGATTCCTCTGCCGGGCGCTGATCTCCCGGGAGGAGGCCCAGGCCTACGCCACCGACGAGCTGGTGGACAAGCTCTACGGCGGCGCGCCGGACAAGCTGGTAGCCGCCCTGCTGGGGAAAAAGCGCCTGAGCCCTGACCAGATCGCGGAGCTGAAAAAACTGGTGGAGGAGCTGGAATGACCGGCCTTCTGCACATGACGCTGGCCGCGTCAGTGCTTATCGCCGCCGCGGCGCTGGTGCGGACGCTCTTCCTGGCGCGGCTGCCCAAGGGGCTGTTCACGGCGCTCTGGCTCATGGCGGCATTGCGGCTGCTGGTGCCCTGGTCCGTGCCGGTGCCGGTGCTCCCGGCCTCGGAGACCCCCAGGGAGATATCCCCGGTCTTTGACGCGGTGCCCGTGACCCTGGAGCCCGTGAGTCCGGCGGTCTATACGGCGGAGCCCGTTCCCTCGCCCGCCCGGACCGCGCCTGTCCATGCGGAGACCGTGACGGCCCCTGCCTCCGTCCCGGCGGATACACGCGCGCCATTCGACTGGACCACGCTGGCCCGTGTCGTCTGGGCCGCGGGCGGCGCCGCTGTGCTGGGATATTTCCTGCTGGGGCACCTAATGTGCCTGCGGCGGTACCGGGAGGCCGTTCCGGCGGACAGCCCCGCCGTGGCCGCCGCGCTGGAGTATCTGGGCAGCCGCCATGTGCGGGTGAAGGTGGCCCAGGGCGTGGCCACGCCCCTGACCTACGGCCTTATTCGGCCCGTGATACTGCTGCCCAAGGACGCGGCGGACGGGAACTCCCGCCAGCTCACCTACGTCCTATGCCATGAGCTGACCCACATCCGCCGTCTGCACATCCTCTACAAGTACGTCCTCATCGCCGCGGTGTGTTTGCACTGGTTCAACCCCATGGCCTGGCTCATGTTCACCCTGGCGGGCCGGGACCTGGAGCTTTCCTGCGACGAGGGGGTACTGCGGACCCTGCGGGGCGACCGGGCGGGGTATGCCATGGCCCTCATCAGCCAGGAGGCCAAACGGGGCCTGTCCCCCCTGGAGAGCGGCTTTGGGACACGGGCGGTGAAGGAGCGGATCGTCAGCATCATGAAGTACCGCCGCCGGAGCGCGGCGTGCCTCGCGCTGGCCGTGGCGCTTG
>CANQIH010000209.1 GCA_947624035.1 uncultured Oscillospiraceae bacterium
ACGACTATGAGGAGCCCGTGCCCCGCATGGCCGCCCACCGGGTGCTGGCCGTCAACCGGGGCGAGCGGGAGGGATATTTGAAGGTGACCCTCTCTGTGCCGGATGACCGCATTCTGGACCGCATCCGGCGGCGCTTCGTCCGGGGCACCGGCGAGGCGGCCCGGCAGGTGGCCATGGCCTGCGAGGACGCCTGGGCAAGGCTGCTGTTCCCCTCCCTGGAGCGGGAGCTCCGGGGCGAGCTGACGGATAGGGCCAACGAGTCCTCCATCAAGGTCTTTGCCCAGAACCTCCACCAGCTTCTCATGCAGCCGCCGGTGAAGGGGCAGGTCATCCTGGGGGTGGACCCGGGGTTCCGCACCGGCTGCAAGCTGGCCGTGGTGGACGAGAGCGGCAAGGTGCTGGAGACCGGCGTAGGCCACTTCACCCTGCCCGGACAGGACCGGCAAAAGGAGCAGGCGGCCCGGCTCATCGAGGGCATGGTGCGCCGCCACCGCGTGACGGCCATCGCCATTGGAAACGGCACCGCCTCCCGGGAGAGCGAGCAGTTCATCGTCTCCCTCCTGCCCCGGCTGCCCGGCGCGGCCTACGCCATCGTCAGCGAGGCGGGGGCCTCCGTGTACTCCGCCAGCCCTCTGGCCGCCCGGGAGTTCCCCGACTTCGACGTGTCCCTGCGCAGCGCCGTGTCCATCGCCCGGCGGCTCCAGGACCCCCTGGCGGAGCTGGTGAAGATCGACCCCAAGGCCATCGGCGTGGGCCAGTACCAGCACGACCTGAAGCAGGCGGAGCTCACCGCCGCCCTGGACGGGGTGGTGGAGCAGTGCGTCAACGACGTGGGCGTGGAGGTCAGCACCGCCTCGGCGGAGCTGCTGAGCCGGGTTGCAGGCATCGGCCCCGCCCTGGCGAAGAACATCGTGGCCTGGCGGGAGGAAAACGGCCCCTTCCCCTCCCGGGCGGCGCTGAAAAAGGTCCCCAAGCTGGGACCAAAGGCCTTTGAGCAGTGCGCCGGCTTCCTCCGGGTGGCGGACAGCCGGGAGCCCCTGGACGCCACCGCCGTCCACCCGGAAAGCTATGCAAGCGCCAAGGCGCTTTTAATGACCCTGGGCTTTGCCCCCGGCGATATCCGTAACGGCGGCGTGCCCCGGATCGGACAGCGGGCGCGGGAGTACGGCCTGGAAAAGCTGGCCGGGGAGCTGGACGTCGGTCTGCCCACCCTGGAGGACATGCTGTCCGAGCTGGAAAAGCCCGGCCGGGACCCCCGGGAGGCGCTGCCCGCCCCGGTCCTGCGCACCGACGTGCTGGACATCAAGGACCTGAAACCCGGTATGGAGCTCACCGGCACAGTGCGAAACGTCATCGACTTCGGCGCCTTTGTGGACATCGGCGTCCATCAGGACGGCCTGGTGCACATCTCCCGGATGGCGAACCGGTTCATCAGGCACCCATCCGACGTGGTGAAGGTGGGCGACGTGGTGAAGGTCTGGGTGGTGGACGCGGACCCGGTGAAAAAGCGTATCGCCCTGAGCATGGTCAAGGAAAAAGCGGAAAACGGAGCGCGTTAAGCGCTCCGTTTTACATTTTGATATCCGTCACACCGTCACCGTGGCGATGTACTCTGTGCCCTCGGCCGAGGGGATGCCCGGGTCGGAGAGGACCAGTTTGCCGCCCATGGCGCCCATGAAGTGGCACAGGGCGATGCCCATGTCGATCTTCTGCATGTCCCACCCGGCCTTGTCGGTGTACCCCTTGGTGTGCGCCAGGTAGAAGTGGAAATCGTTCCCCGCACGGACCACGCGCCAGGGCTGGGAGTTGGTGGCCGACGGCGCCCAGCGCACCATCTCCAGGGCGTCCCGGAGCATTTCATCCTCCGCGGCCAGCGGTACGGAGAAGCCACCCTCATAAAAGAGCTGCCGGGCGTCCTTCCGCTCGTCCGCCTTGATGGCCTTGCGCATGAGCCCCTCCCGGGCGGACATCTTCTCCGCCGGATAGCCCAGGGGGCTGACGCAGAACATCCACTCGCCGTCCTGCACCTCCGCCGCCTGCTCGAACAGTGACCGCTTCATGGTCCCGCCGATCCAGGTGGTGCCGATGCCCAGGGACCAGGCGTAGAGGACCAGCTTTTCAAAGGAATAGCCAAAGGCCTCCTCGCTGTGTGGGACCTTGTCCACCTTCGCCGTCACATAGCAGCTCTCCCCCACGATCACCGGGCTGGAGAGGCCGTGCTCCCGGGCGTCCAGCAGCAGGGACCGCACGGGGATTCCGTATGGATTCGGTATATCCCGCATATAGGCGCGCAGCCTGTTCTCATCCTCATCCGTCAGCGGCCGTCCGTCGAAGGTGCGAACGCTCCGCCTCGTCTTCACAAGCTCCATCATGTCCATCAGTAGGTACCTCCTATCCGTCTCACGCTTCTGTCTTACAATCATCTTAATTTTATCAACATATCACAAAGAAGATCGATGTGCAACCTTTGGCCGGATATCCACAGAGGCAGGTGGACAGCTATATTCTACAATACGGGTCAATAAGGGAAACTTAGGGGAAATCACACTCTCCAGAATAAGAAGAAACATCCCCCATACCAAAGCGCGTTCACTTACCGCCCGCCTGGGCATCCAGATGAAGCTGGCGGAAATACTTTTCGTAGTTTTCCCGGAACATCTCCCGGTAGGCGGCATTGTCGGAGTGGTGCAGCTCGTGCAGGTACTGATGCTCCTGTCCGCTGATGGCCGTGTCGTCCCGGCTGAGCATATAGATCGCGAGATCCGAACACTGATCGGACACGCGCTCCAGGTTCTGGAGGATATTCTGGTACTGGATGCCGGCCGTCACGCCGCACGTGCCGGCGGTCATCCGCTCCACGTGACGTCCCTTCATGACCTCGATCACGTCGTCGATGACCTCCTCCAGCGGCTCCACCGCCCCGGCCCGGCCCATATCGTTCTTCAGGAAGGTGTCCACGGTGAGGGCCAGGATATCGCCCACCACGGCAATAGACCCCTGCAGGTCCGTCCGTGCCTGGGGCGAGAGGACCGAGCCGCTCTCCGCCAGACGCCGGGCCTCATGCTGGATGTTCTGGGCCAGGTCGCCGATGCGCTCAAAGCAGTTGAGCGCCTTGATGAGGAAGTTCTGGCTGCGGGTATGGGCGGCCAGGGTGATATAGGGGGACAGGCTCACGATGTATTGGTTAGTGGCGTCCGCCATCCTA
>CANQIH010000210.1 GCA_947624035.1 uncultured Oscillospiraceae bacterium
GTATGCTCATCCGCATGGCCGCGGGCGACGCCAACGCCTATGTGGGCCTGGTGGGCTTTGCCGCCGGCATCGGCACCGGCTGTCTGTTTTTGAAGAAGGGCTTCAGCCTGGGCCGCGCCCATGAGGTCAAGAAGGTCAACGGCGTGTTCCTGCCGGCGCTGCTGGTGATCGGCCTCATCGTCAGCGTGGCCACCACCCTGTTCGCCTCCAGCACCGAGGGCCCCGGCAGCATGCGGGCCCCCATGATCCTGGCGCTCATCGTGGCGCTGGTGTTCGGCGCCCTGGCCCAGAAGACCCGCGTGTGCTTCGCCGGCGGGCTCCGAGACGTGTTCCTCATGAAGGACTTCTCCCTGCTGAGCATCCTGGGCGGCATGTTCGCGGTGCTTCTGGTCTACAACATCGCCACCGGCAGCTTCCACTTCGGCTTCACCGGCCAGCCCATCGCCCACGCCCAGCACCTCTGGAACTTCCTGGGCATGTATGCCGTGGGCTTCGCCGCCGTGCTGGCCGGCGGGTGCCCCCTGCGCCAGCTGATCCTGGCCGGGCAGGGCTCCTCCGACAGCGCCATCACCTTCCTGGGCCTGCTGGTGGGCGCCGCCTTTGCCCATAACTTCGGCCTGGCCGGCGTCGCTGCCGCCGCGGCCACCGAGACCACCGAGGCCGTCGCCGGCGGCCCCGGCCTGAACGGCAAGATCGTGCTGGTGTGCTGCATCGTGGTGCTGTTCATCATCGCGGCCACTAACCTGAAAAAGTCCGACGAAGCTTAAGGAGGAACGACCATGGATTACATTGATGTCGACGTCAGAGGCCTGTCCTGCCCCGAGCCCGTGATGCTCACGGCGGCCGCCCTGAAAAAGAACCCCGGCAAGGCCCTGCGCATCCTGGCCAGCGAGGCCCATGTGCGGACCAACGTGGAGAAGCTGCTCAAGTCCAAGAAGGTGGACTTCACCTCCGCAGAAAAGGGCAACGAGTTCGAGATACTTACAAAATAAAAACGAAGCGGGCGCCGGAAAACCGGCGCCCGTTTTCTGTTTTTCGCTCTTCCTTACGGACGGATGATGAGCCGGGCGGAGGTGAGGGTCTCCGCGATGTCGTACATATTGCTGACAGATCCCACCTGGAGCTTGTCCGTGAGGCTGTAGTAGTTCAGGCAGGTGCCGCAGACGCTGATCTTCACGCCCGCCTTCTCCAGGTTTTTCAGGTCCTCCAGGCTGTCGGAGCCCTCGCAGGCCAGATAGGCGCCGGAGTTATAGAAGATGATGTGCTCCGGCAATGCGGACACGTTGGTCAGCGCAAAGATGAAGGCCTTCATCAGGGTCTTGCCCAGCTGCTCCTCGCCGCTGCCCATGGTGTTGGCGGAGATGACCACCACGGCGCCCTTCGTGCCGGCCGCCGCCGGGGCGTCCCCGCCCTGGACCTTCACGTCGATGGCCACCGCGTAGGCGCCCTCGCCCCGCTTTTCGTCCGCCGCGGCAAAGCCGGAGGAGGCGGCCAGCTTTTTCAGGTTGTTCACCGCCGTCTCGTTATCCACCAGTACGGTGAGCTGCCCGTCCTCGGTGAAGGTCTCCATGGCCTTCTTGGCGTTCACCACCGGCAGGGGGCATGCCTGGCCCATGCAGTCGATCGTTTTTTCCATATGTACGCGCTCCTTGTTTCAAATTTGATACTTATATTATATCACTATCCCGGCCGGACGTAAAGCGGGCGAAGCCGCCATCTGGAAAATTCTCACTGGAAATCGTATTGACAAAGGGGCGGCGGTCCTGTAAAATTTTACCGTACAAATATCACGCCGTACGGCGTATGCAAGCCGCCGGAGGGCGGCTATGGAGGGATACTATGATCATCTATCGCACCAAGGATTACGAGGCCATGAGCCGCACCGCCGCGGCCGTCATGGCGGCACAGGTCATCGCCGATCCCCACAGCCTGCTGGGTCTGGCCACCGGCTCCACCCCCATTGGGCTCTACAAAAACCTCATCGCCGGCTGCGCCGCGGGGGACCTGGACTTCTCCCACATCACCACCGTGAACCTGGACGAGTACGCCGGCCTGCCCGGCACCCACGACCAGAGCTACCGGTACTTCATGAACACCAACCTCTTCGACCACGTGAACATCGACAAGGCCAACACCAACGTCCCGAACGGCCAGGCTCCGGACCCCGAGGCGGAGTGCGCCCGGTACGAGGCCCTGCTCCGTAAGCTGGGCCCCGCGGACATCCAGCTGCTGGGCATGGGCCGCAACGGCCACATCGGCTTCAACGAGCCTGGGGACGCCTTCATCGCCCCCACCCACGTGGTGGAGCTGACCGACTCCACCATCGACGCCAACGCCCGGTTCTTCGCCAGCCGTGACGAGGTGCCCAAGAAGGCCCTGACCATGGGCGTGGGCGCCATCATGCGGGCCAAGAGGGTGCTGGTGGTGGTCAGCGGCGCCGACAAGGCCGAGGCCGTGAAGGCCGCCTTCGCCGGTCCCATCACCCCCCAGGTCCCCGCCTCCATCTTGCAGCTGCACCCGGACGTGGTGCTGGTGGGCGACGAGGCGGCCCTGGCCGGTCTGGCGGAAGCGGGGTGCTGACATGCGGCTCGTAAACGGCCGGGTCTTTGACCCGCAGAAGGGCTTCATCCGCCGGGACCTGTGCCTGGATGGCGGCTTCATCGTCCCCGAGGCCGGCGGCGAGACCGTGGACCTGGAGGGCCGGTATGTCATCCCCGGCCTCACGGACCTGCACTTCCACGGCTGCATGGGCGCGGACTACTCCGACGGCGACGCCGCGGGGCTGCAGACCATGGCGGACTATGAGCTCAGCCGGGGCGTCACCCAGATATGCCCCGCCGGCATGACCCTGGACGTGCCCCAGCTGGAGAAGATATGCGAGACCGCGGCCGCCCACAAGAAAAACAGCACCTCCGGCGCGGACCTGGTGGGCGTGAACCTGGAGGGGCCCTTCCTCTCCCAGGCCAAAAAGGGCGCCCAGAACGGCGCCTGGATACGGGACCCGGACCCGGAGCTGCTGCTGCATCTCAAAGAGCTGTCCGGCGGCCTCGTGAAGCTGGTGAGCCTGGCCCCGGAGGCGCCGGGCGCCGTGGACTTCATCGAAAAGGTGAAGGGCCAGGTGCGGGTCAGCGTGGCCCACACCGCCTGCGACTACGACCAGGCCATGGCGGCCTTCCGGGCCGGCGCGAAGCAGGCCACTCAC
>CANQIH010000211.1 GCA_947624035.1 uncultured Oscillospiraceae bacterium
CTGGCTTGGCCACGGCGGCCGCCTGCTCCTCCTCCTTCTGCTGCAGGAGCAGGGCCTCCATCCGTTTCTGGGCGGGGCCGTAGCCCGCCTGGGCGGATTTCACGAGACACTTGGCGGCCAGCTTGTTCCAGCGCACCTCGCCGGGCTCCTCCTCGGCCCGCTGCAGGGCCCAGAGGCTCAGTTCATAGTTGGCCTGAGGATCGCCGGCCTTGGCCCGGTCGATCATCTCCTGCTCTTCTCTCTCGGTAAGCTCTCTCATATCCGCGTATAAGTTCTCCTTTCCTGACGGTCTGGTCCTTATCCGACACGCAGAGGCGCCCCCTCTTTCGGGCGGAGCTCTGTTCCGGTCTATGATGTATCAGCCTAATCATTCTAATTATAGCGTGACATTCGCATAATTCCAAGGTTTAAATTGAATATCGGCCAAAAAACTTTCGCCAAATGCCCTGAAAGCCCCGCCGTGCGGCCTGTTCAGGGATCTGGACGCATAAGGACTGTTTATTTCTGGTTGATTTTTTCCGGCGGACATGTATAATCTTCTCTGGTGATGAAAGGAATGAAAAAGCTTCTGCTGCTCGTCAACCCCAACGCGGGGAAGGGCGGCTATAAAAACGGCATGGGGGAGGCGCTGCTCACCTTCCACAAGGCGGGCTACTGCACCACCCTGGCCTTCACGGACGCCCACGGCGACGCCACCCGCATCGCCGCGGAGGAGGCGGCGAACTACGACCGCATCGTCTGCGTGGGCGGTGACGGCACCCTGAGCGAGACGGTCACCGGCCTCATGGCCGTGCCGGTCCGGCCCGAGCTGGGCTATATCCCCATGGGCACCACCAACGACAGCGCCTCCACCCTGGGCCTGAGCCGCAGCACGGTCCGGTCGGCCCGGATCGCCGCCGGCAGCGCCATCCTGCCTCTGGACGTGGGCCGGTTCAACACCGGCCATTACTTCACCTATGTGGCCGCCTTCGGCGCGTTCACGGAGGTGTCCTACGAGACGCCCCAGGACCAGAAAAACACCCTGGGCCGCCTGGCCTACATCCTGGACGCCCTGCGGCGCCTGCCCAACCTGACCCACCGCTGGACCACGGTGGAGTACGACGGCGGCGTCCTGGAGGACGACTACATCTTCGGCGCGGTGACCAACGCCCGGTCCGTGGGGGGCATCCTGCGGCTGGACAGCAAGGTGGGTGTGTCCCTGAGCGACGGCCTTTTCGAGGTGCTGCTGATCCGCACGCCGGAGACGCCGCTGCAGCTGGGCGCGGTGGTGACGGACCTTCTGGCCAACAACTTCAGCAGCGAGTATGTGACGGCCCTCAAGAGCAGCCGCGTGAAATTCACCTTCCGGGACCCGGTGGCCTGGACCCTGGACGGGGAGGACGGCGGCAGCCACCGGCAGGTGGTGTGCGAGAACGTCCCCCGGGCCATCCGCATGGCGGCCGGCGGCGACGCCTGAGAGAGCGAAAAACGTCCAGCCTCCCGGCTGGGCGTTTTTCTGCGTCCCGCGGAAAAATATCTGTTGCATCCCCGGATTTGTATGATATACTCTCTGCGTCTGTATCCGCGGGGAGGTGGGCGTATGCTGGAGGAGCGGCGGGTCATCGAGCCCGTGGCCCATATCGAAACGGAGCTGCCCACCAAGTTCGGCCTGCCCCGGCAGAGCGGCCTTGTGGACCAGCTGCGGGCCCGGATCGTGTTCGAGCCCAAGTACCGGGACCCCTCGGCCTTCAAGGGGCTGGAGGGTTTTTCCCATCTCTGGCTCATCTGGGGCTTTTCGGCCAACCGCCGGGAGGACTGGGCCGCCACGGTGAAGCCGCCCCGGCTGGGCGGCAACCGGAAGATGGGCGTGTTCGCCACCCGCTCCCCCTACCGGCCCAACGCCCTGGGCCTGTCCTCCGTGCGGCTCATCGCCCTGGAGCGGGACGAGAAGCTGGGCCCGGTGCTGGTGGTGGCCGGGGCGGACCTGATGGACGGCACGCCGGTCTATGACGTGAAGCCCTACCTGCCCTTCACGGACAGCCACCCGGAGGCCGCCGGGGGCTTTGCGGAGGATGTGCTGGACTACGCCCTGGAGGTGGATTTCCCGCCGGCGCTGCTGGCGCGCATCCCCCCGGACAAGCGGGAGGCCCTGCTGGGCCTGCTGGCCCAGGACCCCCGCCCCGCCTACATCGACGACCCGTCCCGGCGGTACGGATTCAACTACCTGACCTTCGACGTGCGCTTCACCGTGGCCGGACACCGGCTCACGGTGGTGGAGGTCGCGGACCTATAGGATCACCGGCGCACCCCTTGCCTCCCCTTGAGGGCCTGAATGACCGACGCACCCCTCGGCTCCCCCTCCGGGGGAGCTGGATGCGGGCTTTGCCCGCAGCCTGAAGGGGGGGAAAGCCGACGGCTGGTCTGTGATCCGGCCTTTCACCCTACCGACCGCCGCTTGCAGCGGCGGCCACCTCCCCTCAAGGGGAGGCAAGGGGCCGGGTGTTTGTCCAGCCCCTCAAGGGGAGGCAAGGGGGAGCTTGGATGATCGCCGCACCCAAGCCTCCCTCTGACGAGGGAGGTGGCGCGGCAAAGCCGCGACGGAGGGAGAGACATTGAGTTCTCTCCCCCAGTCTCGCCAGAGCACAAAAGCCAAGACTCTTTAAAGGAGCAGCTATATGAAAGCCATCGTATCTGTATTTTCCAAGGACCGCATCGGCATCGTGGCCGATGTGAGCACCATGCTGGCCGGCATGCGCGTGAATGTGCTGGACCTGAGCCAGACCATCATGGACGGCATGTTCACCATGGTGGCCCTGGTGGACACGGCCACCTCCGATCTGACCTTCGACCAGATCCAGGCCACCCTGTCCAAGGGCGGCGAGGACATGGGCCTCGCCATCCGCATCCAGCGGGAAGACATCTTCGACGCCATGCATAAGATCTGAGGGCCGCCATGCTGAACACATTTGACATCCTCCAGACCCTGGACATGCTGGATAACCAGCATCTGGACATACGGACCGTCACCCTGGGCGTGAACCTTCTGGACTGCGCCCACCCGGACATCGACGCCTGCGCCCGGAAGGTCTATGACAAGATCTGCCGCCGGGCGGAGCGGCTGCTGCCCGTGGCCCAGGGCATCGAGGCGGAGCTGGGCATCCCCATCGTCAACAAGCGCATCTCCGTCACCCCCATCGCCATGGTGGCC
>CANQIH010000212.1 GCA_947624035.1 uncultured Oscillospiraceae bacterium
GTTCATCGCAGCGGTGGAGATGCTGATCTGGCGGCGGATCTCCTCGGGGTCGTAGTCGGAGACGGTGTTGCCGTCCACGACTTTGCCCTGCCGGTCGGTCATGCCGGCCACGGAAAGGATGTTCTCCGCCAGGGAGGTCTTGCCGTTGCCGCCGTGCCCCAACAGGCAGATGTTGCGGATGTTCTTCAGTTCGTAGCTCATAGGTCCACTCCTTATATTAATGAAACTGATTTACGGGATAAAGGGCCCAAAGGCCAATTCAACTCATTAATTATACACGATTGCAAAAACGTTGGCAATACCGTCCAAAAATTATTTTGGCTCACCGGGTCTGGCCGAAGGACAGGATCACCACCGGCAGCGCCCACAGCAGCATGTAGGACAGCACGTTGCCCGCGGTTGCGGTGTCATAGGACCCGGCCCGGCACAGCAGGAACATGGTCACAAGGCCGATGGCGGTGCCGGCCAGGGAGATGATGGTGCCGATGCGGCAGGTGGTGTAGAGCTTGCGGCCGTACACGGAGGCCTCCACCATGGGACCCATGCCCGCCCGGGACAGCACCGCGGCCACGGCGCTCCGCCCCTGGATGGCGGTGATGCGGTACCGGTCCTTGAAGGCGGGGAAGTTGAAGTTGTCCGTGGGCATGCGGAACAGCTGCCGGATCAGCAGGGGGGTGATGTTGAAGTCCCGGATGGCGAATATGGGGTGGGACCGGCCCTGCAGCAGGGTGACCAGCGCCTCCTGGACGCTGGTGACCGGGATGTACTCCAGGGCGAACACGCCCACCAGCTCCCCGTTGATGGCGGTGCAGACGGCGTTTTTCGCCGGCAGGTTCTGGGGCAGGCGGATGCCCATGAGGTTCATGAACCCGGCGGAGCCCACCAGCACGTCGTCCTCGCCGATGGCGCCGGAGAGGCCGCCGCCCTCGTGGCACTTGAACATATGGGCCTGGACGGTGGAGTAGCCCCGGCGGGTGCACAGCTCCATGAAGAGGCTCGCGATGCCGCTGCCGGAGGCCGTCAGAAGGCAGGTGGTATAGGAGATGACCCTGTCCACGAAGGCACCCTCCAGGATGTTGATGGCCGAGAGGCGCACCGTGCCGGGGGGGAACAGGTCGTTATCGGAGATGACCACCCGCTTGGCCTGGCCGATCTCGGCGCAGCCGGGCCACCCGGCGATGGCGGCGCCGGAGGGCTGGAGCTTGCGGGAGGTCAGAGAGTAGGGCAGGGGGAAGCTCAGAAAGGCGCTGAAGGAGGCCGTCACGGCCAGCAGCGCGGAGAGGGTGTGCATGAAGTGGTCCCACTTGCCGATGGAGGCCAGCACGGCCAGCAGTACGCTCGCCGCGAGGAATATGGGGGCCGCCGCGGTGTACACCGTCTGGCAGAAGTCCGGCTGCTCCGTCCGGCGCACAGCGCCCTCCACGGTCTGCTGGGTGCGGAGAAGATAGGACTTGTCCTCCCAGGCCCCCAGCACGGAGGGGGTCCTGGACATGGACGCCGTCCGCAGGGACCGGGCCCGGGCGGTGCAGCTGAGCTTTTCGCCCCAGAGGGCGCAGGTGAGGGCCGCCGCGCCAACAGCGCAGAAGGGCAGCTGGACGCCCCGGCCCATGATGACCAGCACGGCGTCGATGGCGGAAAAGAGGGAAGCCAGCGTGGCCAATGCCTCGCCGCCGGGGTGCAGGTCGAACAGCTGCCGTACACCGGCGGCCAGGATGTCCAGCGCGCACATCATCACCGTGAGCAGCAAAAGCAGGGACATGCCGGTCTGGATGGTCAGATTCCATCGCAGGGCGCCGGTCATGGGCAGCCCCAGGGCGATCCACCCGGAGATCAGACACAAAAAAAAGCTTACCCGCAGCCGGAACCGCAGGGGCCGGAGCTGCCGGGCGTAGAACTTGGCCGCCCGCCGGGGGGTCTGCTCCTCCGCCTCCTCGTATTCCACCGGGTCGGGCCAGTTGGCCGCCTCGGCCTTCTGCATCTGCCGCCGGGTGAAGCGCATGGCGGCCAGGTGGATCAGCGGCAGCAAAAACCGCTCGGACAGGCCGGGCCCGCCCTCCCGCTTGTAGGGCAGCACAGGACGGCGCTCCCTCGCGGGGCGCGCCTGCTGTTCCTCCTCGGGATAGTCCCCGTCCTCGGGGTAGTCCTGGTCCTCGGGATAGTCCCCGTCCTCGGGGTACTCTTCGTCCTCGGGATAGTCTCCGTCCTCGGGATACTCTTCGTCCTCCGGGTAGTCCTCATCCTCCGCGGGCCGGTCTCCGCCGTCCTCGTCCCGCACGACGGGCAGGCCCTCCGGGACCTCGTCCAGGTCCAGGCTGATGGTGATGATCCCGTCGGGGGAGACGGTCACCTTCCGCCGGGGCTTTTCCGTCCGGGGCCGGGCGCCGGTCCACTGAGGCGGCTCGGGCGCGGGGGCTTCGTCGTCCTCCACGTCCGGGTCCAGGTCGTATGGCAGTTCCTCCGCCACCTCGCTGACCAGCTCGTCGGTCAGGGCGGGGTCCACGGGGGGGATGAGCTCGTCCTCCGGGCTGAAGGGCTCGTCTGACGCGGCCTGGTACTGCTTCAGCGTGTCGCCCAGGGCCTCCATGACGATCTGCCGGGAGCGGCGGGCGATGGCCTCCGCCTGGTGGGCCGGTCCCTGTTCCTGACCGGCGGCGGGGGAGGCGGCGGCGCGCTTCCGGTAGCTGTCCAGAATGGATTCCAGGGAGTACTCGCCGAAATCCGGCAGCAGGCTGTCCAAATACGTGCGGTCACTCATGGCGCTGCCTTACGATCTCGTACATGAGAACGGCCGCCGCGGCGGAGGCGTTCAGGGAGTTTACCTTGCCCAGCAGGGGGATGTCCACGATGACGTCGCACCTCTCCCGCACGAGGCGGGACACGCCCGCCCCCTCGGAGCCGATGACGAGACAGACGGGACCCCGCATGTCCGTGTCCCAGAGGTGGCTGTCCCCGTTGGCCTCGGCGCCGTATATCCAGAGGCCCCGCTTTTTCATGGCCTCCATGGCGGCGGGCAGATTAGGCACCCGGGCCACGGGCATGTGCTCGGCGGCCCCGGCGCTGGCCTTGTCTGCGGCGGCGGTGATGCCGGCGCTGCGGTGCTTGGGTATGACCACCCCGTGGGCCCCGGCGCACTCGGCGCAGCGGATGATGGCCCCCAGGTTCCGGGGGT
>CANQIH010000213.1 GCA_947624035.1 uncultured Oscillospiraceae bacterium
GGCAGCACGTGCTCGTACTTGGTGGTCTTGTTCTCCTCCCCCAGCACCTGGTGGCCCTCGATCTGGCCGATGATGGTCAGCACCTGGATGGCCGACGGCGCGCTGGTCCCCAGCTCCCTGATCTCTTCCCGCTTGCTTTCGTCCAAAATGATCACCCAGAGCCAGTTTTCCCGGCTCCGGGTGGTTTCATTCTAATTATTTAGCTTCATACGCGGCTTTCATGCACTTATAGGTCATGTAGCAGTCGAACTTGGACGTGGTCTCGAAGGGGGCGTGCATGCTCAGCACCGGCACGCCGGCGTCCAGGGTGTCGATGTCCCGGTCGGCCATGAACTGGGCCACGGTGCCGCCGCCGCCCTGGTCCACCTTGCCCAGCTCGCACATCTGCCAGACCACGCCGGCCTCGGCGCAGATGCGCCGCACATAGGCCACCACCTCGGCGGAGGCGTCGCTGGAGCCGGACTTGCCCCGGGAGCCAGTGAACTTGCAGAGGCCCACGCCGTAGTTGATGCGGGCGGCGTTCTGCTTCTCGCTGACCTCGGGATACATGGGGTCGAAAGCCGCCGTCACGTCGGCGGAGAGGCAGAAGCTATTGGAAAAGCTCTCCTGCACCGAGCACGTGCCGCCGATGAGCTTTTCCACGAACCGCTCAAAGGCCTGGCTGCGCATGCCGGACACGCCCACGGAGCCGATCTCCTCCTTGTCCGCCAGGATGCACACCGCGGTGCGCTCCGGGGTCTCCAGACCCATGATGGCGGCCAGCTGGGCGTAGGCGCAGACCCGGTCGTCCTGGCCGTAGCCGCCGATGAGGCTCCTATCCAGGCCCAGCTCCCGCACGTCGAAGGCGGGCACGACCTCCAGCTCCGCGGAGATAAGGTCCTCCTCCGTGATGCCGTATCGGTCGTTCAGAAGGCTCATGACGGCCAGCTTCACCCGGTCCTTGCCCTCCCCGGCGTAGGGCACGCTGCCCGCCAGGACGCACAGCTTCTCGCCCTCCACGCCCTTGGCCATGGTCTTCTGCATCTGGTCCGCGGCCAGGTGAGGCAGCAGGTCCGTGATGACGAACTGAGGGTCGCCGGGGTCCCGGCCGATGACGATGTCCGCCACGGAGCCGTCCTTCAGAGCGGCCACGCCGTGGAGCTCCAGGGGGATGGCCGTCCACTGGTACTTCTTCACGCCGCCGTAGTAGTGGGTGCGGAGATAGCCCATCTCGCTCTCCTCAAAGAGGGGCCGCTGCTTCAGGTCCAGCCGTGGGGCGTCCACGTGGGCCGCCTCCACCACGAAGCCCTCGCTCATGGGCTTCTTGCCGCCCACAGCCAGCAGCAGGCTTTTGCCCCGGTTGACGTGGTATACCTTCTGACCGGGCTGGATGGGACCGGTGAGACCATCGTCGCTGACGAACCCCGCTGCCTCCGCCAGTTTCACTGCCTTCCGGACGGCCTCCCGCTCGGTGCGGGCCGCGTCCAGGTAGGCCATGTAGCCCCGGCAGTAGTCCTCGCAGGCCAGGCGCTCGGCGGCGTCCATCAGGTCATAGCCGTTTTTTGGCTCGTAGAACAGCTCTTTTTTCTTCTCGTCCATCATATTGCCTCCAGGATGTCATGAAATAGTTTATCGCAGGCGCGCCGGTACTCCTCCCGGCTGCCGTCGTTACGAACGATGTGTGTGCAGTTTTGCTCATAGAAGCTGTCCGGCTTCTGGGCTTGGATGCGCAGCCGGGCGTACTCCTCGCTGATGCCCTCCCGGGCCACCAGCCGGGCTATCCGCTCTTGCTCGGGCGCTGTCACGGCCACGGTGGCGTTCAGCCGCTTTTCCAGCGGCGTTCCGATGAGGTTGATGGCGTCGATGGCGGCGGCCGTCCCCCCCGCCGCGGCGTGCCGGGCCAGCAGCCCGTCGATAGCGTCCACCACGTAGCGGTAGGTGATACCGCTCAGGTCCGCCAGGGCGGCGGGGTCGGAAAACACCACCGCGCCCAGCTTTTTCCGCTGGAGCATGCCGCCCTCCACCGCGCCGGGGAACCGGGCGTCTATCTCCTCCAGCATGGGCGTACAGCTCTCGCACAGGTCATGATATACCACGTCCGCGTCGATGGCAAGCATCCCCTGTGCCTCGGCGGAGCGGAGCGCGGTGGTCTTGCCCGTGCCTGTGCCTCCGGTGATGCCCACCAGGTACACGCTTTGCGCCAGGACCCGGCGTATCTCCCCGGCGGGCAGCGCCCCCTGGCGCAGGACCCGGTAGGGCGAGACGGACAGGTCCACGATGGTGCTCTCGGTGCCCAAGGTGCACGGTCCGCTGTCGATGATGGCGTCGATGGCGCCGTCGAAATAGGCGGCCACCTGCTCCGCCGTCTTGGGGCTGGGCTGCCCGGAGGGGTTGGCCGAGGGCGCCGCCAGGGGCAGGCCGCAGGCGCGCAGCAGCGCCTGGGTCTTTTCGCTGTCCGGGCAGCGCAGACCCACTGTATGTCCCCCCGCCAGCACGATGTCCGGGATGCCGTCTGCCGCCTCCACCACGATGGTCAGGGGCCCCGGCCAGAACCTCTCCGCCAGCACGTACGCGCCCCGGGTCACGTCCCGTCCGTACTTTTCAAATGCCTCCGGGCCCGGGACCATCAGGCTCAGGGGCTTCCAGGCCGGCCGGCCCTTCACCTCGTATATCCGCTCCACCGCGGCGGCATCCAGGCCGTTTCCAGCCAGGCCGTACACCGTCTCCGTGGGCACGGCTGCCAGACCGCCCCGCTTTATTATCTCCGCAGCCCGGGCGATATCATCTGTGATACGCTCCGTTTTCATGCCGTGCCGCCCTCCTGCCGGAGCTTTTCCGCCTGATCGGCGGTGATGAGCGCGTCGATGAGCTCGTCCAGGTCCCCGTTCATCACCGCGTCGATCTTGTAGAGGGTCAGGCCGATGCGGTGGTCCGTCACCCGGCCCTGGGGGAAGTTATAGGTGCGGATGCGCTCGTTGCGCATGCCTGTGCCCACCTGGCTGCGCCGGGCGTCCGCCACCGCCCCGGCCTGCTTCTGCCGCTCGGCCTCCGCCAGCCGGGAGGCCAGGATGGACAGGGCCCGGGCCTTGTTCTTGTACTGGCTGCGCTCGTCCTGGCACTCCACCACCGTGCCGGTGGGGATATGGGTCACCCGGATGGCGCTGGAGGTCTT
>CANQIH010000214.1 GCA_947624035.1 uncultured Oscillospiraceae bacterium
CAGAAGGGGCAATACTTGTTCAGCTCAAGCTTTTCCGTGGTGTTCTTCTTGTTCTTGAACGTATTGTAGTTCCTCTGCTTGCACTCACCGCAGCGCAGTACGACCTTGATCCTTGCGTCTGCTGCCATTTTTTCGGCACCTCCTTGTTAAATTGCCTCCCTATTCCGGCCATAACGGTTCGACCCGTCCGGACGGCAGGTAAAAGAAAGCTTACCATATGTACCGTTAAATTGCAATATATTTTTCGCAAAAACTTTGTACGATCATCCAATTTTTCCGCCGGTGGCCACGGGACAGTTGCGGGCCGGGGGGCTGCTGTGTTAACATGGGGGCCACAGAGTAGGGCCAGCCGCGTCACGCCGCTCATACGGCGTCACAGTGCCGGGGGGATGGGAAGTTGCCCCCCGGACGAAACGGCGGCGGGCCCGGGCCGGAAAATCTGTTTCCATTCCGTCCCGGGCCTGTCGATGCCTGCGGTGGCAGGCCCGCATCCGCTGGAGGTAACCGAATATGAAAAAGCTGTCCCTCGGTACGCTGTGCAACCTGGCTATCCTGGTCGCGCTGGAGGTGGTCTTGAACCGCTTCTGTTCCATCCAGACGCCCTTTCTGAAGATCGGCGTCTCCTTCATCCCCGTGGTGCTGGGCGGCATGCTCTACGGTCCCATAGGCGGCGCCATCGTCGGCGGCCTGGGGGACATGGTGGGCGCGCTGCTGTTCCCCTTCGGGCCCTACCACCCGGGCTTTTCCATCTGCGGCGCGGCCATGGGCGCGGTCTACGGCTGGTTCATGTACGTGGGCTCCCGCCGGTTCGACAACCGCACCAGCCTGCGGCTCTGGCCCAACGTGATCGTGCCCATGGCGTTCAACTGCGCGGTGATCGGCCTGATGCTGAACACCCTCTGGATCAGCCAGCTGTACGGCAGCAAGACCTACTGGGGGTGGCTGGTCAGCCGCATCCCTCAGGAGGCGGGCCTCACGATGGTGAAGATCGCCGTGGCCCCGGCGCTGGCGCCCCTGGCGCGGCAGCTCATCAAGCTGGGCGTGGTAAAGCGCCCGGAGCGGGGAGGCGCACTGTGAGGATCATGGCGATAGATTACGGCGACGCCCGGACGGGCGTCGCCGTGTCGGACATGCTGGGCATGCTGGCGGGGGAGACCTACGTCATCAAGGAGTGGGACCCGGCCAGGCTGGCGGATACCATTATAAATGACGCCCAGGCCCGGGAGGTATCCACCCTGGTGCTGGGCCTGCCGAAGAACATGGACGGCACCGAGGGCCCCCGGGCGGAGAAGGCCCGGGCCCTGGGAGACATGCTCCGGGAGCGGGGCGCGGACGTGGTGATGTGGGACGAGCGGCGGACCACCGTGGACGCCCACCGCATCCTCCATGAGAACGGCAAGCGGGAGAAAAAGCACAAAGCCACGGTGGACGCCGTGGCCGCCGCCCTCATCCTGGAGGGCTATCTGGGTAGTTTAAAATAAAAGCCAAAAAAGCGCAGAAAAAGGCCCCCTTGTGTAAAGGGGGCTGTCAGCAAAGCTGACTGGGGGATTGTTACCAAGCTCGGTAATACTCTTAACTTGGTAACAACCCTTCCGCCTCGCGTTGCTCGGCACCTCCCCTTACACAGGGGAGGCTTTTTTGCTGCCGTCACTTTCTGTACTGATAATTCCCCTCGATGGTGCGGATGAGCCGGTAGAGCATGGTGTTGACCGGGGTGGGGACGCCGTGTGCCGCCCCCAGCTCGATGATCTTCCCGGTGAGGGTACCGATCTCGGTGGGGTGCTTTTTGCGGATGTCCTGGAGGGTGGAGGAGTTGTGGTCATATGTATCCGGCACCAGCTTGCCGTAAAACTCCTTTTTGTATGCCTCCGGGCTGTCCCAGTAGGTGCTGTAGCCCGCGGCATGCATGACCGCGAAGATCTCGTCGATCACATCGTCCATGATGGCCCGGGACGCCGGCGTGTCCATCAGCGCGCCGTAGTGCAGGCCCAGCACCGCCCCCAGGGGGTTCAGGGCGCAGTTGTAGACCATCTTGGCCCACAGCGCCGCCCCCACGTCCTCCGTGGTCTCGCAGGGGATGCCGCCGGCGGCGATGGCACCGGCCAGGGGCGTGAGACCGTCCACCGGCAGGCCGTAGAGGTTTCCCAGCAGCACCGGCGCGGTGTGGACGGTGATATTGCTCACATTGGGCTCCAGCCGCTGAAAGCCGGTGATGACCCGGGCGGAGCAGACCTGCTCCTTTGGGAAGTGGGCCAGGTAGGCGGCGTCGTTGCCCCAGCCGTTTTGCATGATGACCAGCTTGCCGTCCGGCTTCAATATCTCCCGGTGTTCGGCCAGGGCCTGGCTCAGCTCGTCGTTTGCCAGGGTCTTGACAGAGATGACGATGTAGTCGAAGCGCTCCGGCCCGAAGGCGCCCAGGCCGTCCGAGACGGTGACGTCCTCCGCCGGGACGTCCGCGTCCCCGAAGAGCCCCCGGCGGTGCAGGCCCCCGGCGGCGATGGCGTCTCTCGTGCCGCCCCGGGCATATACGCTCACCGCGCAGCCCGCGGTGTGGAGGGTGGCGCCCATGACCACTCCGATGGCCCCAGCGCCGGCGATCAGAATATCCATATTTCTGCCTTTCTTTAAAGCGATAAAATTCTCCCGGCTATTGTAGCACCGGCGGGGCGCCCCGTCAATTTTATAAAGTAAAAACGCCTGACATTTCGTCAGGCGTTTTGTTGCCGTTATGAACTCAACCGACCGTGTTGAGCTTCTTGGCCATGGCGGATTTCTTGTGAGCCGCGTTGTTCTTGTGGATCAGGCCCTTCGCCGCAGCCTTGTCGACGGACTTCACGGCGACTTTATAGGCCTCAGCAGCCACCTTGCCGTCGCCGGCGTCCACAGCGGCGTCAAACTTCTTCAGCTCGGTCTTGAGAGCAGACTTGGCAGCCTTGTTCTTCGCGTTGGCAGCCTTCTGGAGCTGATCGCGCTTGGCCGATGACTTGATATTCGGCATATACTCGCACCTCCCTATAAAATCTGAACATGATGTCCGCAGAGTGAGATTATACCAATACTTTTTCCGGA
>CANQIH010000215.1 GCA_947624035.1 uncultured Oscillospiraceae bacterium
CTCATCGGCGCGCCGCCGGGGTACGTGGGCCACGACGAGGGGGGCTACCTCACCGACCAGGTCCGGCGGCGGCCCTGGAGCGTGGTGCTGTTCGACGAGCTGGAGAAGGCCCACGAGGACGTGTGGAGCATCCTGTTGCAGATATTGGAGGACGGCGTGCTCACCGACTCCCAGTCCCGGACCGCGGACTTCAAAAACACCGTGGTGGTCATGACAAGCAACGTGGGGGCCCAGACCGTCACCAGCGGCGGGCGGCGGCTTGGCTTCTCCGGCCGGGAGGACAGCGCCCAGGCCCGGTACGAGGAGCTGCGGGAGCGGGTGCTGGAGGAGGCCCGGCGGGTGTTCCGGCCGGAATTTTTGAACCGGGTGGACAGCGTGGTGGTGTTCCGGCCCCTGGAGCGGGAGCAGATACGCGCCATCGCGGAGGGCCTGCTGGAGAAGGTGCGCCAGAGGCTGGCGGCCAGGGACATCGCCCTGGACGCCTCCCCGGAGGCGCTGGACGCCCTGGCGGAGCAGGGGTACGACCCGCTGTACGGCGCACGGCCATTGCGCCGGTGCGTCCGGCGGCTGGTGGAGGACCCCCTGGCGGAGATGCTGCTCACCGGCGCCCTCCACGCCGGGGACCGGGCCGCCCTACGGGTCCATGACGGCCAGGTGACCGTGGAGAGGGCCGGCGGCTAAGCCCCCTCCAGCGCCGTGCCGGGGTAGTAGTGGGCCAGGATGTCCCGGTATGACCAGCCCTGGGCGGCGTAGGCGTCGGCGCCGTACTGGCTCATGCCCACCCCGTGGCCGCTGCCGTACACGGTGAACAGGAACCGTGACCCGTCCCAGGCGGCGGTGAAATCCGTGCTGCGCAGGCCCAGGGCGGACCGGACCGCAGAACCGGAGAAGGTCTGGCCCCCGGCGGAGATGGACCGGACCCGGCCGGAGGCCTCCGGCACCGTGTCCCCCAGCCACCCGGCGGGGTCCCCCTCCGGGGCGATGCCCAGGGCGGCTGCCAGCTCCTCCGGGGTGAAGGCGGCGGTGGAGACGAATCCGGGCACGGTCCCGGCGGTCTCCGGGCTGGCCACGCTCACGAGATAGGGCGCGGGGGCCCATATGGCGGCGCTGGCCTCGGTCACACGGTCGGAGCAGGCGTGGAAGGCGGCCTGGATGGGCGCGCCGCCGTAGGTCAGGACCTGTCCGTCCGTGGCGGCGGCGGCCGCGGCGATCTTCCGCCAGTTGTCCTCATACCCCCCGCCCCAGAGGGCCCGGAGGGAGGACTCGTCCCGCCAGGCGATACAGCAGCCGCTGTCGGCGCAGACGGTGCGCTCCCCGTGGCGGACGGCGGCCATCACGAAGGTGCGGATGGCCACGGCCTGTGCCTTCAGGGCCTCCGCGCCGAAGGAGGCGGGCATCTCCGCCGCCACGGCGTGGGGCAGGTATTCCGCCACGGTGCAGGCCACGGGCCCGTCCTCCGTCAGCAGGGTCATGGGGGTGTTTTCATCCGCGGCGGCGTGGGCGGGCGCGCCGCCCCGCAGGTAGAACAGGGCCGTGAAGGCGAAGGCGGCGGCCCCCCAAAGCAGCACTTTTCCGGTCAGGCGCATAACATAGGCTCCTCTCTTGTGTGGTCCCGGCGCGGGCCCGTCCACTTGACGGGGCTGGGCGGTTGGAGTATAATCGCCGGTGGACCATATTATGGCTGGCAGAGGTACATTATGCAGAGCGAAGCATATAAGATTTCGGGTTTTACATTGATCGTGAGCGCCCTGGGGTTCCTGCTCCGGTGGCTCCAGATCCTGCAGATCATGGACGAGGAGACGGGCCTTTCCCGTCCGGCTGCCATCAGCTGGTTCGTGGTGCTGCTGATCGTGCTGGTAGCGGCGGCCCTGGCGGGGCTGACCCTCCGCCTGCGGGAGTTCGACGCGCCCGGCGAGGCGGGGGACGCCCTGGTGGGGCGCACGCCCTTTTTCGGCGTCATCACCCTGCTGCCGGCGGTGCTGCTGATGGCGGCCGGGGCGGTGCAGGTGATCCAGCCGGGGGAGCAGACCCTCTGGCCCATGCTCCACCGGATATGCGGCCTGGCCGCCATCGTGGGCGGCTTCGGCGCGGTGCTGGTGGTGACCAACGTGGGCAAGCCGGACAAGGGCGGCCTGTGCCGGGCGGGGTCTGTGATGCTGATGCTGTTCGGCTGCTTCTGGCTGATCACCGGCTACCGGGACGCGGCCACCGACCCGGTGACATGGCGGTTCGTGGTAGAGATACTGGCCAGCTGCGTGATGCTGCTGGCGCTGTACCACGTCTCCGGCTACCACTTCGGCTCGCCCCACCCCAAGTGGACCATCTTCTACTGCCACTTCGGCGCGTTTTTCTGCACCATGTGCTCCATCGACGAGCACTCCCTGGGCCAGAGCCTGACCTACGCGGCCGTGGCGGTGCTGTTCATCGTCTGGGGCTTCACCGTTACGGAAAATCTCAAGACCAAGCCCATCGTGCCGTACGACGGCGGGACGCTGTAAGGCTGGAAGTACGAAACGGCGCGCCCCGGAGGCCATCTCCGGGGCGCTTTTCCGGGGGCGGGCAGTTTTTTTCCGTTTGGCAAAATTAGTGCTTGCTTTTTCGGGGGAAACATGCTAATATACTACCCGCGAAACATAACCGGGTGTGGCGAAGTTTGGTATCGCGCCTGAATGGGGTTCAGGAGGCCGCTGGTTCAAGTCCAGTCACTCGGACCATGACGAGTGACCTTATGGTATCTGAATGATACTGTAAGGTCACTCGCCTCTTTTATGAAAGCGAGTTCTGTCACGACGCTCAAGATGCTAAAGTCGCGGGAACATAGGTGACGGTGACGCCCTTTCTGGTGTTCACGGAAACTTCAGGATACGGCAGCGGCAGCTCGGCAGGAATGTCAATGACGCCGATGCAGTTGTAATGGATTTCAAGCTGCTGCTCCCATACGCCATCAATCTTTTCCGCAGGATAGACTACTATGTACTGGATTAGCTCGTTGAGCATAGAAGCCGTCAGCTTTTTTGCACGGGTATATTTCCGTACAGTAGAGATGAACATATCGGCTGT
>CANQIH010000216.1 GCA_947624035.1 uncultured Oscillospiraceae bacterium
TCGATGTCCATGGGCACCCGCTCCATGGTGATGTCGTACTTCTCCTTCATCCGGGGGGCGAACACGTCGTCCAGCCACTGGTTCAAAAGCTCGTCGCCGCCCCAGCCGTAAAAGGTCACCGTGGTGCCCCGGGCCGCCTCGGTCAGCTCCTCGAAGCTCATGTCCGCCGGATCGGCCTGGGCGGCATCGTCCTTTTTGCCGCCGCCGCAGGCGGCCAGCAACAGCATCAGCGCGGCCATGGCCAGCGCCGTCAGTCTCTTTTTCATTTTCGTTCCTCCTGAAATATCAACGAATATCCTTATAGAAGGCGGCGATAGCGTCCATGTCCGCGCCCTTTCGATACATGGCCCGCAGCCGCCACATCCGGGCCATGACGCGCAGGGGCCCGCCCTGGATGAAGCGCCGGTCCGACGTGACGATCCGGGCGCGGGTCATGGCGAAGCGTACGCCCCGTGCCCGCAGGTCCAGGGAGAGCTGGTAGTCCTCCATCAGCGGCAGGTCCGGGAAGCCGCCCAGCTCCATAAAGAGGTCCCGCCGGATGAATATGCCCTGGTCCCCGAAGGCCACGTCCCACAGCCGCACCCGGAGATTGGACAGGGTCTGGCAGCACTTCATCCGCACATCCCGGGTGCGGAAGGCGATGCCGAAGCACCCCGCCCGGTGAGCGGCCATGACCCGCTCGATCTCGCCCAGGGCGTCCGGCGGGAGGACGCTGTCCGCGTGCAGGAACAGCAGCACGTCCCCCGTGCTGGCCGCCGCCCCGGCGTTCATCTGCCGGGCACGGCCCTTCGACCCTCGTATCAGGCGGCAGGAGGGCGGGACCAGCGCCGCCGTGCGGTCGGTGCTGCCCCCGTCCGCGAAGAGCACCTCCGCCCGGCCCTCCAGCTGCCGCAGGCTGTCCAGCAGCGGCGGCAGGGCCTTCTCCTCGTTGTACACCGGGATGATGACCGAGAGCTTCACAGCGCCCTCCTCATCCGGTTGAAAAGGGGCTTCATCCCCAGGGGCACCGCCTCGTCCACCCCCAATATCAGAGGCAGCAGGTGCCAGGCCCGTTCCAAGCCCTTCCGGCGGAAGCTGCTCACGCAGGAGGCGCAGTAGGTATAGAGCCCCCCGTCCGCCGCCGTCTCCGCCGCCCCAGTGGTCATCCGCCGGGCCAGCTCCGGTTCCCGGGCCGAGGCGCAGCCGCCAAGCCCGCAGCACTGCACCCTCGCAAAGGCGTCGGTCACCTCCCCCTCCAGGAAGGGGCGTATGTCCGTGAAAAACCGCTTTTCCGCCCGGTCCGGGCAGGGGTAGTAAAGCGGGAACGCGTCCCGCTTCACGGTGCCGCCCTCGCCCAGCTGCCGCAGCTTTTCGTAGATCGTCACCATGGGTATGCCCATGCGCCCGTCCAGAAACCGCCAACAGTTGGGGCAGACCATCACCAGCTCCTCCACGCCCCGGGCCCGGAGCTTCTCCTCCATCCGGCGGATGTGCATCGCGGCGTCCTCTGCCAGGCCCAGCTCATGGACCGGCTTTTCGCAGCAGTCGTATGCCACGCCCACGCCGTGGACCGCCATCACAGATTCCAGCCGCGCCATGGTCCTGGGGAAGAAGGAGGGAAAATTGCACCCGGGAAACAGCACCGGCCGGCCCGACGCCCGCCGGTAGTTGGCGAACTTATAGGGGGCTTTCTCCCACAGCAGCAGCCGGTAATCCCCGTCCCGGCGCAGGTCCTTCCCGTCCCCGGCCTGGTCCCGCCGCATGGCCTGGGCGATGGCCGCCCCGTCGATGCCCTTGGGGCAGACGGCGGCGCACTTCCCGCACAGGAAGCAGCTGTAGGCAAGCTCCGGCCGTTTGGCCAGGCCCGCCAGGTCCAGGCCGTATTTCTCCAGAAAGAGGCACGAGGCCGTGCACCGGCCGCAGTGTACGCACTTTTCCGCGTCCGCGCCCATGTCACCCCTCCCGCCTTTCCGCGAATTTTTCCGCCAGCCACCGGCCGGTATGGGTCTCCGTCATGGCGGCCGTGCCGGCCCAGGCATGCCAAAGCGCCAGCAGGTCCTCCGGCGTGTCCACGTCCCGGCAGGGGGACACCGCCGCCGCACGCAGGCCCGCCCGGCCCAGGGCGGCCGCCGTCTCGTCGAACACCGTGCCCGTGCCGTAGCGGCGCACGTCCCAGGCCGCCGGCTGGGGCCGGGTCATGCCGATGAGATAGTACCCCCCGTCCGCCGTAGGACCCAGCACCACGTCGCTGTCCCCCAGGGCGGCAAAGGCCGCCTCCAGCGCGCCGGCGGTGAGCTCCGGGACGTCCGTCCCCACCAGCACCGCCGCCTCATAGCCCCGGGCGAAGGCCTCCCGGAAGGCGTTGTCCATCCGCTGGCCCAGGCCGTCCCCGCGCTGGGCCGTCAGTGGCACGTCCGGCCCCAGCAGCGGCGCCAGGATGTCCCGGCGGTCCTCCGGCGTATAGAACACCAGCACGTCCGCCCCCGTCCGGGCGCAGGCGCCGTAGATATCCCGGATGAAGCAGCTGTGCAGCTGCGCGCACTCCTCCCCGGAGAGGAACGGCATCAGCCGGGTCTTGGTCTCCCCGGGCACAGGCGTCCGCGTGAACAAAATGACCGCTCTGTCCATGGTCCGCACCTCACTTCTCCCTCTCCGGCCGGTCTAAAAACCGCCGCTTGACGGCCCAGGCCAGCAGCACCACCAGCACCAGCAGCCCCGCCGCCGCGGCGAACCAGACCCACCGGCCGTGCTCGGCGGTGAGGCCCACGGAGCCCACCGTGAACAGGGCCACCCCGGGGATCATGAAGAGGAACGTGTACAGCGAATAGGCCCCCAGGGAGATGTCCGTGACCCCGTAGGCGAAATTTTGAAGATTATAGGGAAACAGCGGCACCAGCCGGGTGATCATCAGCAGCACAATGTCGCTGCGGCCCGCGTCCTCGAAGAGCAGCCTGTTCAGAAGGGCGTTTTTCCGCACCAGGGGCTTGATGGCGTCCTTGAGGAAGAACCGCCCCGCCAGAAAGGCGGCGATGGCCCCCAGGGTGGTGGCCACGAGGCACAGCGCCGTGCCCAGCC
>CANQIH010000217.1 GCA_947624035.1 uncultured Oscillospiraceae bacterium
GAGAGATACACCAAGACGGGATGGTATCTGTCTCTCCCTCAGTCTCGCTATCGCTCGACAGCCCCCTCGTCAGAGGGAGCCAATGGCTGGCACTTGTCAGGCCCTATGCAGTATACCAAACACCGCGCCCGGATGCCCGGGCGCGGTGTCTTTCCATTCTTCCTTTAATTTTGATACTCCGATGGCTTGGGGATGGCCAGGCTGCCGATCTTGGTGCTGGTGGGCAGCTGCCTTGTTACCCGCATCCGGCCCGTCTGGTCCAGGTAGTAGTAATAGCTGTACCCCGGCCGGGTCTTGATGGCCTGGCCCCGGGCCCAGCCGCCCTTCATGGCGTGGCCGTCGTTGGCGCTCACATAGTACTGCTTGCCGCCCGGGCCCGTCACGATGCCGCCCTTCATCAAGTGGGCGTCGTTCACGGAGAAGTAGTAGTTCTTGCTCCCGATGGGCTGGTAGCCGGTGTACAGCGCACCATCCTTCCCGGCATAATACCGGTTTTTGCCGTCCACCGCGATCCATCCGCCTTTGACCACATGGCCGTCTGCGGGGGAGAGGTAGTAGAACTTGCCGCCCACCTGCTTGACGCCGCCCTTCATGATATGGCCGTCGTTGGGCGCGCAGTAATACATCTTCCCGTCCTGGGCAGTGACCAGCTTGTTCACCTGCTTGACGCCATCCACATAGAAATAGGTCTTGCCGTTTTCGGTGACCAGGCCGTTTTTCACCGCCGAGGCGTATGTGACGGTCTTCCCGGCGGGGTCATAGCCGCTGACAGTCTCCCCGCCGCTGCTGATGCAGCGGACCGTGAAGGTATAGGTGGTCCCGCCCTTGGGGCCGGTCCAGGTATAGCTGGTGGCCGTGGTGTCGGCCAGCTTCGTCCAGCTGCCGGAGCCGGTCTTGTAGAGGACCCGGTACTGCTCCGCGCCGGTCACGGCCTCCCAGGTGATCTTGATGCCGGTCCCGGCCACGGCGGCGCCGGTGAGCTGGGGGGTCTTCAAATTGACGGCAAAGGAGTAGGGGCCCGGATTGGAGTCATTGTATCGCTCCGCGGCGAGATAGTATGTGCCGGCCGCGAGAGAGACGGCGTGATCACTGGCGGGTGTCTGTTCGCTGCCGTAGGCGGTCTCCGAGAAGAGCTTCTTCTCCTGACTGTCGTAGATGTAAAGGCTCATCTTCTTCATGGTGAAGGTGGTGGTGACGACAAGGTCGGAGGCCCGCCGGAGGGTGAACTCGTAGTAGTCCGCATCGTCATTGCAGGACCTTCTGTCCGGGTGGAAGCCCGAATAGGTCTTTCCAAGCTCGATGGGGCTGGCGGTGTCCACGGTGTTGTTGGTCCCCACGATCCCCTCCGGGAAGCTCTCGTCCGCGGGGGTGACGTCGAACCGGAAGGTGTACGGGCCGGGGTAGTTGTTGATGTTCCTGCCCGGGTCATAGCGGCTGGCCAGAAAATAGTAGACGCCCTTGGTCAGATAGAGGGTGACGGCGTCCTGTTTGTTCCACGCTTCCCAGAACATCTGCTCCTCTTCGTTATAGAGGTCAAAATACGTGTTGCCGTTGCCGTAGAACTTATAGGTCAGCGTGACCACGGCGGCCGTGTCCAGGGTGAACTTGTAGTAGTCGTACTGGTCGTACTGGCCCGCCGTCTTCGAATTGCGGCGGTCGGGGTGGAAGCCCCTATAGTCCTTGCCAAGTTCGATCGTGCTGGCCTCGGCAAAGGTGTTGTTGACGCCGAGGGTGTCCTCGGGGAAGCTCTCCTCCGAGGAGGTGTACGTGAAGTTCAGGGTGTACGCGCCCGTGGTGCCCTTCTCGTCGGCGTTGACCGCGAAGTAATAGGTGCCCTTGGACAGGCACCAAGTGGCCTTGTTCTGGCCGATGCCGATGTTGCGGTCGGCGTTGACCGTCTCCGACCAGGCCTCCTTATAGGTGCCGTCGTAGAGGTACACGGGGGCCTTTTCCATCTCATAGACGGCGCTGAACTCCACGGTCCCCGAGACGGCCAGGGTGAAGGTGTAGAAGTCCTTCACGTTGTTGTCGGTGATGGCGCCCGCTTTCGTGACCGTGACGCCGTTGGGCAGGGTGATGGGCGTGGCGGAGGCGATGCTGTTGCCGGCCGCGACGGCAGGCTCGTCCGCCTCGGCGGGCGCCGCGTCCACGGTTTCTGGTCCGGCAGTGACTTCGGGCTCCTCGGCCGCCTCCGGTTCGGCGGTGACTTCGGGCTCCTCAGCCGCCTCCGGCTCGGCGGTGACTTCGGGCTCCTCAGCCGCCTCCGGCTCTGCCGTGGCTTCCGGCTCAACGGCATCCTCGGTCACCGGCACGTCCTCCGCGGGCGCCTCGATGGCGGGCACGTCCGCCGCCGGTTCCCCGGACGCGAAGGCCGGGGCGCAGAGAGAAAGCGCCGTCAGCACCGCCAGGACAAGGGACAAAATGCGCTTGGTCATAGCTGTGGTTCCTCCTTCATTGTTTTGTTCGCTCTCAACGGTACTTGCCCGGGGCAGGGCGGACCGTACCCCGTAGGCTTTCCCGTCGGGATAAACAAAAGGCGGCGCAGGGTATACTATCCCTACACCGTCTCATAAAGGACGACACAGCACCTATACCACATCCTTCCCCTTGTAAAAACAGGGACGAATAGGTATAATGACGCTGGGCGCAGTATTTCTGCTGTGTGGGAGAGTTGGCTTCTCCTGCATGAGGGCGTGGGGGACGGCCATCCTCCACGTCCTGCCTTTGCGTTTATCTCGCAAACTGATTATAGACCATTTGTGATATCAGCGCAAGAGGATTTTACGGGGGGATAAATGCTGCGGGGGATAAGCTCCATGCCCCATGCCTCCCTCTGACGAGGGAGGTGGCCCGGCGTCAGCCGGGTCGGAGGGAGAGATAGGGCAAGCCCGGATGGTATCTGTCTCTCCCTCAGTCTCGTCGGAGCACACGTTGTAGGTCTCGCTTCGGGGCAAGCCCCAAAGCTCAAATACAACGTGGCTCC
>CANQIH010000218.1 GCA_947624035.1 uncultured Oscillospiraceae bacterium
ATCCCCGGCTCACTGGCGGCGGGGACAACCTCACCCCCGGGGCACATGCAGAAGGTGTAGCACCGGCGGCCGCCCGGCAGTTCGCAGGCCAGGGCGTAATCCGCCGGGGGCAGGGCCGGGTGCCCGGCGAAGGGGCCGTATTGGGCCGCGTCCGTGGCCGATTGCAGGTGCTCGATGCGCAGGCCCATGGCGAAGGGCTTGGGCTCCAGGGGGATAAGTTTACATAACATTTCAAAGGTGTCCCGGGCGCTGTGGCCGCAGGCCAGGATGAGCTGGGAGCAGGGGACAGCGCCGGCGCTGGTGACAGCGGCGGTGAGTTTTCCGCCCGCGGTCTCCAGGCCGTCCAGCCGGGTGGAGAAGCGCACCTCGCCCCCCAGGGCTTCGATGCGCTTTCGGATGTTGGCGCAGACGCCCGGCAGCAGGTCCGTGCCGATATGGGGCTTGGCGTCAATTTTTATGTCAACCGGCGCGCCGGCGTCCACCAGACGGTCCAGCACCCAGGGGATGCGCCGGTCCTTCACACCGGTGGTGAGCTTGCCGTCGGAGAAGGCCCCGGCGCCGCCCTCGCCGAACTGGATGTTGCTCTCGGGGTCCAGTACGCCCTCTTTTCGCAGGCGGGCCACCTTGGCGGCCCGGCGCTCACCGTCCTCGCCCCGCTCCAGCACGATGGGCCGCAGGCCCGCCATGGCCAATGCCAGGGCCGCGAACATGCCGGCAGGCCCGAAGCCCACCACCACGGGCCGGTCCTCCGGCAGGCGGGCGGGGACCGGGGGCGCGTAGTCGTTCACAGGGGCCGGGGCGGCGTCACGGCAGGCCGCCAGGGCGCCGGACTCGTCCCGGACGGTCAGATCCAGGGTGTACACGAAGTGCACGTCCGCCTTCCGCCGGGCGTCCACCGCCCGCCGGACCACGCGCATATCCGTGACGCGCATCTTTAGCATCCGCTCCGCCTTGTCCCGGAGGGCGCCCGACGGCTCGTCCAGGCCCAGGGCCACGTTCCGCAGCCGGATCATGGCTGGCCCTCCAGAAGGTCCCCGGCGGCGAGACCCGCCAGGCGGCCGCTGGACCAGGCCCACTGGAGGTTGTACCCCCCGCAGTCGCCGTCCACGTCCAGCACCTCGCCGCAGGCGTACAGCCCCGGCACAAGGCGGCTCTCCATGGTCTCAGGGTCGAAGCGGTCCGTCTGCACGCCCCCGGCGGTGACCTGGGCGTCCTCAAAGCCCAGGGTGCCCAGCAGGGGAAGTTCGTAGCGCAAAAGCGTCGCGGCGATCTGCTCCAGGGCGGCGTCGGACAGGGACCACAGCCGGGCCTCCAGAGGTATCTCCGCCCGGCGCAGGACCGTTCGAGCGATGGTATTATGTAAAACGCCGCTCAGCAGGTACTCCGCTTTATAGTCGGGAAAACGGGAGCGCTTATTGGACATGTATTCGATTATGTCAACTGACGAGAGCTCCGGCAGCAGCCGCAGGCACACGGTGCACCCCCCGCCCTCTGTGGAGGCGGCCCGGGAGATGTCGTATATGCCCGGGCCGGTGAGGCCGTAGTCGGTGAACTGGACCTCCCCGGCGGTCTCCGCCAACAATACGCCCTCCCGCTCCAGGGTGATGGCCGCCTGGGTCCGCACGCCCTTCATGGGCCTGGCCCAGGTGTTCTCGGTCTTGAGCTGCACCAGGGAGGGGTACAGGGCCGTGACCGTGTGGCCGAAGGAGCGCAGAAGCTCATACCCGGACCGGACGCCGCCCACCCGGGCCCCGGCGGTCCCGCCGCAGGCTATGATGAGCTTATCGAAGGCGTAGGTGTCGCCCACAGGCCCTGTGAGGATGAACTTGCCGCCGGACTTCTCCGCCGCCGTCACCGGCGCGGCGCACTGGACGGACACGCCCAATGCCTCCGCGGCCAGGCGCAGCACGTCCACCACGCTGCCGGCGGTGTCCGAGAGGGGATAGACCCGGCCGCCGGGCTCCGTCCGGGTCATGAGCCCCAGACCGGCGAACCAGGCCAGGGTCTCCTCCGGGCCGAACCGCTCCAGGGCGGGCCGGACGAAGGCCGGGTCATGGCCGTGGTACCGGGCCGGGGCGGCGCCCCGGTTGGTGAGGTTGCACCGGCCGTTGCCGGTGGCCAGCAGCTTTCGGCCCACCCGGTTCTGCCGCTCGAACACGGTGACGGCGTTGGAAAGGCTCTGCCGGGCGGCGATGGCCGCGGCCAGCCCCGAGGCGCCGCCGCCGATGACGGCGATGTCCATAGGGATACCCCCTCTCAAAAGAAAAACGGACGGATAGGTCAACTATTCCGTCCGTAGTATTTGTCGATCTGTCGCTGTTCGTCGTTCACCAGCCACCGGGTGGCGAACACCAGCCGGTCGCTGTAATAGCCCACCCGAAGCCGGTGGATGAACTGACGGTAGTCATTCAAAAAGTCGGACATCTTTTCCGCTCTGACCATGCGCTTCGCGTCCCGCAGGATGCGCTCCTGGGTCGTCCGGGCCATGACGCCGCCTCCTTTGCCATAACTTCTCCAGAGCATGATAACACAGGGGGCGGCGATTGTCAATGAATGGCTACAGGCCCAAGATCACCGTGGCGAAGCGGAAGTAGATGAGAAGGCTCAGGGCGTCCACGATGGTGGTGATGAACGGGGAGCTCATGACCGCCGGGTCGAAGCCCAGCTTTTCCGCCAGCATAGGCAGGGTGCAGCCCACCACCTTGGCGCACAGCACGGTGCAGATCATGGTGAGGCTGATGACCGCCGCCACGGTGACGGTGACGCCCTCGTTGTGGAGCAGCATCCCGTCCACCAGCAGCAGCTTCGCGAAATTCACCGCCGCGAGGGCCACGCCGCAGAGCACCGCCACCCGTATCTCCTTCCAGACCGCCTTGAAGAAGTCGGCGAACTGGATGTCCCCCAGGGATATGCCGCGGATGACCGTGACGCTGGCCTGGGAGCCGGAGTTGCCGCCGGTGTCCATGAGCATGGGGATGT
>CANQIH010000219.1 GCA_947624035.1 uncultured Oscillospiraceae bacterium
GTCCCTGTGCTCCCGGCGCAGCTGCATGGCGCAGACATATACGTCGTCAAAGCCCTCGTAATATTTTGTCTCCGTCTCCAGAAACGGCTCCCAGGGACCGTAGGGGAAGCCGTTGGCCAGCAGGATGAGCTTCATAGGTGTCCTTTCCGGCGGCAGGCGCGCCCGGTCAGATGTCCTTCCGGTCCTCCGGCTTTTTGTCCCCGTTCACGGTCCGGCGGACCTCATACTGGGGCATGTCGCTGACGGTCATGTAGATGCGGCCGATGTACTCGCCGCACAGGCCCAGCAGCATCATGATGACGCCGCCGATGAACAGCTGCACCGCGATGCTGGAGGTGTACCCGGCCACGATGCCGGGGTGGAGCAGCTTGCGGATGATCACCACGACGCCGGTGACGAAGCCCACGCAGGAGCACAGGATGCCGGTGAAGGCCCCCAGGCGCAGGGGCACCGTGGAAAAGTTGGTGAAGCCCGTGAGCCAGAGCTTCAGCATCCGGCCCAGGGTGTAGTTGGATGTCCCGGCCAGTCGGTCCCGGTGTTCCATGTCCACGTTGGCGTAGCTTTTCGCCACATGGGACAGGTACCCGCCCATGGAGGGGAAGGGGCTCTTGTACTTTTTCAGGGCCTCCACGGCCATCCGGTCCATGGCGTAGTAGCTGGACAGGGTGATGCCCCGGGGCTTTGTGCCATTCATCTCCAGAAGCTTGCCGTTGAGCCAGCTGGTGAACCGCTTGAAGAGGGAGTGGCGCTTGTGGGAGAACCGGGCGTACACGAGATCGTTCCCCTCCAGCACCTTCTCCACGAGATCGAATATCCGGTCCGCCGGGTGCTGGCCGTCGTCGTCCATGTACACCAGCACGTCCCCGGTGACGTAGGGCAGGGCGGCCATCTTGGCCACGGTCTGGCCGAAGTTGCGGCTCAGGTCCACGCCGGTGAGCTTGGGATCCGCGGCGCAGAGCCGTTCGATGACGGCGAAGGTGTCGTCTTTGGAGCAGTCGTTCACCAGGATGATCTGGTAGTCGTACTCGGGCCGGGCGGCGAACACGGCCCGCAGCTCATCCACCACGGTCCCGATGGTCCCGGCGGAGTTATAGCACGGTATGGCGACGGAAACGGTGGTCATATAACGCACCTCCTGGGTCATTCGATGTGGATGGTGAGCTGGGCCTGTACCGCGTCCAGCCGGGCGAGACAGGCTGCCCGGTCCGGACCCGTGACGATGACCTGGCCCAGCCGGTCCTTGGCGTTGGTGAACCGCTCCACCCGGTCTCCCTCCTTCACGATGAGGGACAGCTCGTACAGCCCCTCGTCCCGGACCACATTGTCCTCGATGCGCCGGATGACGCCGCTCTTTTCCGAGAGCAGCATCCGGGAGGCGTTGGGCACATGGCTGTCCGTCCGGGCGTTGAAGATGGTCCGGGGGTCGTCCCCGGCGGCCATGGCGGCGATCATTTTATAATAGTTCAGGCCGTACCAGATGCCCACGGTCTCGGGCAGGCATGTGGCACCGGCCCGGCCGGTGAGCTCGATGACGTACACCCGGCCGTCCTTTACGATGAGGTCCACGTTCACCGCGCAGTCGTCCAGGCCGATGGCGGCGATGGCCCTGCGGACCTCCGCCTCCGCGGCGGCGGTCACCTCCGGGGCGGCGCCGATGGGCACGTAGTGGCCGATGGGCACGTTGGTCCCGGCGAGGTAGGTCTCGTCCCCGTGGGGCAGCACGAAGAGCACCTGGCCGTGGTACACGAAGGCCTGGGCGCCAAGCTCCTCCCCCTCGATGAACTCCTCGCACACGCAGTAGTCCCGGCGGGAGGCGGAGAGCACCAGGGGCAGCTTTTCATGGGCCTCGTCCGCCGTACGGCAGATGTAGATGCCCTTACTGCCCTGGAGGTCCACGGCCTTGATGATGACCGGCAGGGTCAGCTTTTCCAGGGCTTCAGTGAGGCTCCCATCGTCCTGGACCTCGTAAAACCGGGCGGTGTTCACCCCAGCGGCCATGAAGGCGCGCTTCATGCTGAGCTTGTCCGCCGAGCGGACCGCGGCGGCCTCTGTGAGGCCGGTCAGGCCCAGCTTTTCGCAGGCGTAGCCCAAGGCCCGGACGCCGGTGTCCAGGCAGCAGGTGGCGATGCCGTCCACATGGAACTCCCGGGCGGCGGCCAGCACGGCCTCCGGGTCGGATATGTCGGCGTAGGATATCTCGTCCGCGGCGGCGAAGCCGGGGTAGTCCCCCGGGATGCTGCACACCACGGTGGCATAGCCCAGCTCCCGGGCGGCTTCCAGCAGCCGCACCTGGGGAAAGCCGGCCCCCAGGATCATCAGCTTTTTCATGGCGTTTTCTCCTTGTCCCGGGCCCACTTCATGTACGCCGGCGCGGCGGGGCCGGTCATGAACAGCAGGTCCAGGATGCTCACGTTGTGGGTGAAATCCCCGTGGAGCTGGGGGTATTCCGGGTAGCCGGCATAGTCCATGTAGCGGAGCTCGATGCCGGCCTTTTCAAATACCTCGTCCACGATGTAGTCCTTTGCGGCGGGGCCGGAGAGGTAATACCCGCCCCCGGCGTCCCGGACCAGGGCCGCCAGCCGCTCGGTCTTGCCCTCGGCCAGGGTATAGTCGCTGGACCAGGTGATTCTGGTCCCGATGCCCAGCAGGGCGCATATCTCCGTCAGGAACAGGTGGTTCACCTCGCTGAGGTATCCCACCTCCCCCGCCCGGGCGTACAGGCCGGCAAAAAGGGGCTCGTACTGCTTGAAATAGGGGGCCTTGGCGTAGGCGTACCGGATAGCCTTCCAGTGGTTTTCGGCCCAGCCGCTGCCCGGGACGATCTTCGTCTCGTTGATCTTCTGGAGGAACTTGCCCTTGGTGTCCACGGGGATGGTGAGCCACTGCAGGCCGCTGGCCGTCTTGATCTGGTTGCGGTTGCGCCAGTCCCGGCGGGTGTACTGCATGTCGTCGTAGAGGATGAACTCGTCCACCAG
>CANQIH010000220.1 GCA_947624035.1 uncultured Oscillospiraceae bacterium
CTGGCCGGCGGCTCCTGCACCGCGCAGATCGCCACCATCTGGTATGACACCATGCTGCCCCAGATCGAGGGCGCCAATGTCCAGCCCGCCGCCGAGACCGCGCCGGCCATGCTCATGGCCCTGGAGACCGGCATGGTGGACTTCATCTGCACCGACATGCCCACCGCTTTGGGCGCCTGCGCCGCCTATGACGACATGGTCCTGCTGGACTTCACCGGCTCCGACGACAACTTTGAGGCCTCCGAGGGCGACATCAACATCGGCGTGTCCGTCATGAAGGGCAACACCGAGCTGAAGGACGCCATCGACGCGGTCCTGAGCGAGATGAACGCCGACCAGTTCAACGCCATCATGGACCGGGCCATCGCCATCCAGCCCCTGAGCGAGGAGTAAGACGCTCCAACGCATCGATAACTATGCGCGGACAGAGAAAGGGCCCGGCCCTTTCTCTGTCCGCATTGAAAGGAAACTCTCTATGGGTATATTCTCCGAGCTGGCCACGGACATATCCAGCCTTCTGTCCCGATACGGCAGCGCCTATCTCAGCGGCATCCGCAACACCTTGGTGATGGCCCTGGCCGCCACGGCCATCGGCTGCGTCATCGGCTTTTTCTGCGGCGTGCTGAACACCATCCCCCACAGCAAGACGGACAGCGCCCTCAAGCGGGTCGTTCTCGCGGTGGTGCGGGCGGTCATCCGGGTGTACGTGGAGGTGTTCCGCGGCACGCCCATGGTGCTGCAGGCGGTGTTCATCTACTACGGCGTACCCTACGTCACCGGCGGCAGCGTGAAGTTCACCAACGTCTGGGTGGCGGCGCTGCTGGTGGTGTCCATCAACACCGGCGCGTATATGGCCGAGTCCGTCCGGGGCGGCATCATCTCCATCGACCCGGGCCAGACCGAGGGCGCCAAGGCCATCGGCATGACCCACTTCCAGACCATGGTGAACGTCATCATCCCCCAGGCCCTGCGCAACATCATGCCCCAGATCGGAAACAACCTCATCATCAACATCAAGGACACCTCCGTGATGTTCATCATTTCCTTCACGGAGTTCTTCGCCGCCCACCGGGCCGCCGCCGGCGCGACATACAAATACTTCCCCTCCGCCACCATCGAGATGGCAGGCTATCTCACCATGACCCTGGCGGCGTCCTTTATCCTCCGGTGGATAGAGCGGCGCATGGACGGCTCGGACAACTACGAGCTGGTCAATGACGACCAGCTGGTCATGACTGCCGGGACATACAATTACCCGGACAAGAGTACCCCCTTCGACGAGCGGCACAAGCCCTCCCGTGACGAGGTGATCCAGGAGGTCAAGATCGGCAAGAACAGGGGGGAGCGGTAATGGCAGACACCATCCTTGAGATACGCCACCTCTCCAAGAGCTTCGGCTCCCACGAGGTGCTGCGGGACATCGACTTCACCGTCAGCAAGGGGGACGTGACCGCCATCATCGGCGCCTCCGGCTCCGGCAAGAGCACCCTGCTGCGGTGCGTGAACCTGTTGGAGACCCCCACCAGCGGGGAGATACTTTTTCACGGCAAGGACGTCACCGGCCGCGGCGTCAACGCCCCGGAGTACCGGTCCCACGTGGGCATGGTGTTCCAGAGCTTCAACCTCTTCAACAACATGACCGTGCTGAAAAACTGCATGGTGGGCCAGATGAAGGTGCTGAAACGGTCCAGGGACGAGGCCCATGAGGCCGCCATGACGTACCTGGCCAAGGTGGGCATGGCGCCCTACATCAATGCCAAGCCCCGGCAGCTGTCCGGCGGCCAGAAGCAGCGGGTGGCCATCGCCCGGGCTCTGGCCATGGGACCAGAGGTGCTGCTGTTCGACGAGCCCACGTCGGCCCTGGACCCGGAGATGGTGGGCGAGGTGCTCACCGTCATGCAGACCCTGGCATCCGAGGGCATGACCATGCTGGTGGTCACCCACGAGATGGCCTTCGCCCGGGACGTGTCCAACCACGTGGTGTACATGAACCAGGGGGTCATCTGCGAGCAGGGCGCCCCGGCGGACGTGCTGCAAAACCCCCAGCGCCAGGAGACGAAGGACTTCCTGGCCCGGTTCCGAAACAACTGAAGACCCAACGCCCCGTCCACTTGGACGGGGCGTTTTTGTAAAATCGAAACTTAGAATCCGCGAGATATCGCGAGAAAAACGGAGATATCACGAGGATTGGATGAATTTTTAAAAATATGTGTTGACATGCCCCGGCGGGTGTGTTATAACGATAAAGCGCCTCGGGCGCGATATTCATGTTTATACTTTTTAGTAAATATTTGGAGGAAACACATCTATGAGCACGACGATGGTAAAGCCCGCCGACGTCGTCCGCAAGTGGTACGTCATCGACGCCGCCGGTCAGCCCATGGGCAAGACCGCGGTCATCGCTGCCGACCTGCTTCGCGGCAAGCGGAAGGTGGATTACACCCCCCACGTGGACTGCGGCGATTACGTCATCATCATCAACGCGGGCGAGGCGGTCCTCACCGGCAAGAAGCTGGAGCAGAAGTACTACCGGACCCACTCCGGGTACCCCGGCGGTCTCCATGAGACCCAGTACAGCCGCCTGATGCAGACCAAGCCCGAGCTGGCCATGCGTATTGCCGTCCGCGGCATGCTGCAGAAGAACGCCATGGCTAAGAACCAGCTCACCCGCCTGCGCATCTTCCGCGGCGCCGAGCACACCCACCAGGCCCAGAAGCCCGTACCGTATGTGGAAGGAGGAAATAACTAATGGCTACCTATCAGTCCAAGCGCCCCTATCTCTACGGCACCGGCCGGCGCAAGTCCTCCGTGGCCCGGGTGCACCTCATCCCCAACGGCACCGGCGTCATCACCGTCAACGGCCGCAGTATCGACGACTACTTCGGTCTGGAGACCCTGAAGCTCATCGTCCGCCAGCCCCTGGTCACCACCGGCACCACCGATAAGGTGGACATCGAGGCCACTGTGT
>CANQIH010000221.1 GCA_947624035.1 uncultured Oscillospiraceae bacterium
ATGATTTACAGCTTTTCCGAAAGGCGCTCCAAGCGCTGGCGTTCAGCCTGGCTCAGGCGCAGGTACACCGGCAGCAGCTCGTCCGCGGTGACGACAGGCTTGTCCATGGCGGCCAGGCCCACGCCCCGGGCGCTCTGGATGCGCAGGGGCTCGGGGGCCAGCTGCACTTCCACTTTTTCCCTGTCAAGGGTATTATAGCACAGCTCCGCCCCGTCGCCAAGGACCATCCACGGTTTTTTTGACCCCGCCAGCTCTGTCTCCAGGTCCGCTATGGATATGGCCCGGTCCGGCGTCAGGCGAAGAGGCCTGCCGTCCTTCACGGTGAACAGGGCGTTGTAGACCTGGCTGCGCCGGGCATCCATGGCGCAGCAGAGCATGGCCCCTTCCGCATCGGGCCCGCCGCAGGCCATGGCCTCCAGGGTGGACACGCCCACGGCGGGTATCTCCAATGCCCAGCACAGGCCCTTGGCCTCCGCCATGCCGATGCGCAGGCCCGTGAAGGAGCCAGGCCCGTGGGCCACGGCCACCCGGTCCAGGTCCCGGACGGACCGGCCGGTGTTTTTCAATAGGTCCTCCGCCATGGGCAGCAGGGTCCGGCTGTGGGTGAGGCCGCAGTTTTCCATGGACAGGGCCAGCATTTTGCCGTCCTCAAAAAGGGCCGCGGAGGCGGCCTTGGCGGAGCTCTCCAGCGCCAGCGTCAGCATCTGTCCTCGCCTCCCTCGATGGTGATCTCCCGGTCCGTGTCCGAGAGCTTGGTGAAGCGGACGGTGTACTCGTCCCCGTCAAAGGCGCCGGGCACGTTCTCGCTCCACTCCACGGCGCACACGCCGCCCCGGCTCAGGTAGTCCTCCCAGCCGATGTCGTAGAGCTCGTCCGCGCTCCCCAGGCGGTACATGTCGAAGTGGAAGAGCGGCATTTTGCCCCCCTCGTACTCGTTCACGATGGTGAAGGTGGGGCTGTTCACCAGGCACCCGATGCCCATGCCCTTTGCCATGCCCCGGACGAAGGCGGTCTTGCCGCAGCCCAGCTCGCCGTACAGGGCCGCCACGGCCCCGGCGGGCAGTGTCGCGGCGAATCCGGCGCCCAGATTTTCAGTTTCCGATTCGGAATGAGTGATGTATGTCATAGTGTTCTCCGTGTTGGGATGATCGCCAGGCCCCTTGTCGCTGCCAGGCCCCTTGCCTCCCCTTGAGGGGAGGTGCCCCCGAAGGGGGCGGTAGGGTGAAACGTCGGTATATGTACTATTATCCACCGGTTTTCCCCCTTCAGTCGCGGCGCTAGCGCCGCGCCAGCTCCCCCGAGGGGGAGCCGAGGGGCTGGGAGGTCGTTCAGCCCCGGAGGGGGCTTTAATATGGCGCTTACAGCGGCATCGTGGCGTAGGCGTTCAGGCTGCTGTCCGCCACATGCCCCGCCAGAAACTCATAGTACCCCTGGGCGCCGATCATGGCGGCGTTGTCGCCGCACAGCCGCAGGGGCGGCACATACAGGGTCTTCCCCGCCTTTTGGCAGGCGGCCTCAAAGTCATGCCGGATGCGGGAGTTGGCGGCCACGCCCCCGGCCACGGCGATATGGCCGTAGCCCAGCTCCGCCGCCGCGGTCATGGTCCGTCCCACCAGGGACTCGGACACCGCCCGGCACAGGCTGGCGGCGAGGCCCGCCTTGTCCAGGGGCTCGCCGGTCTGCTCCGCGTGGTGGGCCAGGTTCACCACCGCGGTCTTGAGGCCGGAAAAGCTCATGTCGTAGGGGTTTCCGTCGTTCACGTAGGGCCGGGGCAGCTCGTAGGCGTGGTCGTCCCCCTGCTTGGAGAGGTCGTCGATAGGCTTGCCTCCGGGATAGCCCAGGCCCAGCACCCGGGCGGACTTGTCAAAGCACTCCCCGGCGGCGTCGTCCCTGGTCTGGCCCAGGATGGCCATGTCCGTGTAGTCCCGCACATCCACCAGCATGGTGTTGCCCCCGGAGATGGCGAGGCACAGGAAGGGCGGTTCCAGCTCGGGGTAGGCCAGGTAATTGGCGGCGATGTGGCCCCGGATGTGGTGCACCGGGATGAGGGGCACGCCCAGGGCCAGGGCGGCGCTCTTGGCGAAGTTCACCCCCACCAGCACCGCGCCGATGAGCCCCGGCGCGTAGGTGCAGGCCACGGCGTCGATGTCCCGGCGGGCCACGCCGGCGGTCTTCAGGGCCCGGTCCGCCAGCAGAGTAATGACCTCCAGGTGGCTGCGGGCGGCGATCTCCGGCACCACCCCGCCGTATATCTCATGGAGGGCCACCTGGGAGAATATCTCGTCGGCCAGGACCTTCCGGCCATTCTCCACCACCGCCACGGCGGTCTCGTCGCAGGAGGATTCAACAGAAAGTATCAGCATATCAAAGCACCAGCGTCATCAGTACCGCGTCTTCGCGGGGTTTTTCATAGTAATTCTTCCGGCGGCCCACGGGGGCGAAGCCGTGTTTTTCATAGAGGGCGACGGCCGGTCCGTTGGAGGCCCGGACCTCCAGATAGAGCAGGGCCAGTCCCAGCGCCCGGGCCCGGCGGATGACCTCCGTCAGCAGGGCGCCGGCCACGCCGGTCCGGCGGCGGGCAGGGGAGACGGCGATGTTATCCAGGTTCCCCTCGTCCAACACAGTGGAGAGCACCGCGTAGCCCAGAAGCTCCGGCCCATCCGCCGCCAGCAGGAACCGGTCGATGTGCCGGGCGATCATGTCCGCCGGCCAGGGGTCCGCCGGGAAGCATACCGCCTCCAGCGCCGCGATGGCGGCCACGTCCGCCGCGCTTGCGTCTCGGATGGTCATGGATGAACTCACCTCCGGGGGTGGTAGGGGGATTGCGAAAGTGCCAGACCAGCGGCCCCCTCTGACGAGGGGGCTGTC
>CANQIH010000222.1 GCA_947624035.1 uncultured Oscillospiraceae bacterium
GACGTAAAGGACGGCCGGGTAGTCAAGGGCGTCAACTTCAAGGGCCTGGCGGACGTGTCGGACCCGGTGTCCCTGGCGGAGCACTACTCCCGCTGCGGCGCGGACGAGCTGGTCTTTTACGACATCACCGCCTCCGCCGAGGGCCGGGACATCTTCACGGACATCCTGCGCAGAACGGCCTCCACCGTGTTCATCCCCCTGACCGTGGGCGGCGGCATCCGCTCCCTCGCCGACTTCGACCGGGTGCTCAAATGCGGCGCGGACAAGGTCAGCGTCAACTCCGGGGCCCTGGCGGAGCCACAGCTCATCTATGACGCCGCCAAGCGCTACGGCAGCCAGTGCGTGGTCCTGTCCGTGGACGCCAAGCGCATGGGCGGCGGCTGGCGGGTCTTTGCCAAGGGCGGCCGGGAGGACACGGGCCTGGACGCCATCGAGTGGATACGCCGGGGCGTGGACATGGGCGCCGGGGAGATCGTGCTGAACTCCATCGACACGGACGGCGTGCGGGGCGGCTTCGACATCCCCATGCTGGACGCGGTGTGCCGGGCGGTGAACGTGCCGGTGATCGCCTCCGGCGGCGCCGGGTGCATAGAGGACTTCATCACTCTCTTTCAGACCCTGCCCAAGGTGGACGCGGGCCTCGCCGCCGGCATCTTCCACTTTGGGGAGGTGTCCATCCCGGACCTGAAAACAGCTCTGGCGGAAAACGGCATCCTGGTAAGGAGGTAAGACATGATAGACGTGGACCAGCTGAAATTTGACGAACGGGGCCTCATCCCCGCCATCGTGGTGGACTCGGGCAGCCGGAAGGTGCTGACCCTGGCATACATGAACCGGGAGAGCCTGCGCATATCCATGGAGAAGGGGCTCACCTGCTTTTTCAGCCGCAGCCGCCAGCAGCTCTGGCTCAAAGGCGAGACAAGCGGAAACTTCCAGCACATCGTGTCCATCACCGCCGACTGCGACAGGGACGCATTGGTGGTGGAGGTACAAAAGGACGGCCCCGCCTGCCATCTGGGCACGGACAGCTGCTTCAATGACCTGGTATACGCGGGCGGCACCGCCCCGGCCTTCCAGTATGAGGGGCTCATGGACCTGCTGCGAGGCCGGAAGGACGACCCGAAGGAGGGGTCTTACACCTCCTACCTCTTTGACAAGGGCACAGACAAGATACTCAAGAAGATCGGCGAGGAGGCCACCGAGGTCATCATCGCCGCCAAGGACGACGACCGGGCCAACACGGTCTATGAGCTGGCGGACCTGGCCTATCACGCCATGGTGCTGATGGTCCAGATGGGCATCGGCCTGGAGGACGTGAAGGCCGAGCTTGCCTCCCGCCACGTCATCGACCACAAGGTCAAACAGGAGAAGATGAAGTGAAGCACAGACAGAATCTGCACACCCACACCACCTTTGACGACGGCCGCGCCTCCCCCATGGACATGGCCCGGGCCGCCGTGGACGTGGGCCTGGAGAGCCTGGGCTTTTCGGCCCACAGCCCCATGCCCTACGAAAACGATTGGGCCATCACCGAGGACCGGCTGCCCGCCTACCGGCAGGAGATCGCCCGGGTGCGGGAGGAGTTCCAGGGCCGGCTCACCGTGTACGAGGGCCTGGAGTGGGACGCCTGCTCCAGCATCGAGCCCACGGGCTTTGACTACGTGATCGGCTCTCTGCACCTCATCGCCCCGGGCCAGGAGGAATCCTCCATCGACTACACCCCCAACATCACCCGGCACCTGCTCTACAGCCGCTTCGGCGGCGACGAGCGGGCCATGATCCAGGCCTACTTCGGCCAGTACGCCGCTCTGGCCGCGAACCACCATGTGGACGTCGTGGGCCACTTCGACCTGCTCACCAAGTTCTCCGAGCACCACAACCTGTTCCCCGCCCACGACCCCTACCTGCTGCAATACGCCTCGGAGGCCATGGAGCCCCTGATCCGGGCCGAGAAGATATTCGAGGTCAACACCGGCGCCATGTCCCGCGGCCTGCGGTCGGAGCCATACCCCTCCGTGCCGCTGCTGCACAGACTCTACGAGCTGCGGGGCCGGGTGACCCTCTCCTCCGACGCCCACGGCCCGGAGCTCATCACCCACAGCTTCGACGCCATGGAGGAGCTGCTGCGCACCATCGGCTTCCGGGAGACCTGGGTCTTTGACGGCAGCGCCTTCGTCCCCTCCCCCCTGTAAACGCATAAAGAAAAACGGAAGGGTCCCGCGACCCTTCCGTTTGCTTTTTACTCGCTTTTTACGCCAGCAGGACGCTGTCGCTCTGGATGCTGTTGCCGCTGATCTCGGTGAATTTATTGAGCAGGTCCTGCATGGTCAGGCGCTTTTTCTCCTCGCCGCTGACGTCGTAGATGACCCGGCCCTCGTTCATCATGATGAGCCGGTTGCCGTGGGCGATGGCGTCCTTCATGTTGTGGGTGACCATGAAGGCGGTCAGGTGGTTCTCCCGGATGATGGTGTCCGTGGTGCCCAGCACCTTCTCGGCGGTCTTGGGGTCCAGCGCGGCGGTGTGCTCGTCCAGCAGCAGCAGCTTGGGCTTGCGGAGCGTGGCCATCAGCAGGGTCAGCGCCTGGCGCTGGCCGCCGGACAGCAGGCCCACCTTGGCGGTCATGCGGTCCTCCAGACCCAGGTCCAGTATTTTCAGCATCTCCCGGAACTCGTCCCGCTCCTTTTTCGTGATGCCGGCGCGCAGGCCCCGGTGCTGGCCGCGGCGCAGCGCCAGGGCCAGATTCTCCTGGATCTGCATGGTGGCGGCGGTGCCGGTCATGGGGTCCTGGAACACCCGGCCCAGGTACTTGGCCCGCTTGTACTCCGGCAGGCCGGTGACG
>CANQIH010000223.1 GCA_947624035.1 uncultured Oscillospiraceae bacterium
TCCGGCCGGTGGATGATGGTCCGGGCGAAGGAGAGAAGCTGCCGCTGGCCGGCGGAGAAGTTGTTGCCCCGCTCCCGGACCACCTCGTCCAGGCCGCCGTCCAGCTTGTTGATGAACTTGTCGGCGTTGACGTACCGGCAGGCCTGCCATATCTCCTCGTCGGTGAAGCTGTCCTCCCGCAGGACGATATTGGACCGGATGGTGCCGGAGAACAGAAACACGTCCTGGAGCATCTGGCCGAAGTGCTTTCTGAGCGACGCGATCTTGATGTGCCGGATGTCGATGCCATCTATAAGTATTTGTCCCTTTTGGATGTCGTAATTGCGGCAGATAAGGGACAAAATGGTGCTCTTGCCAGAGCCGGTGGAGCCCACCAGGGCCACGGTCTGCCGGGGGTGCACATGGAAGCTGACGCCCTTCAGCACCCACTCCCCGGGCACATAGGAGAACCACACGTCTTTGAACTCTATCTCGCCCTCGATGTGGTCGATCTCGATGGCATCCGGCTCGTCCACGAGCTCCGGCTCCATGTCCAGCACGGAGAAAATCTTTTCCGCGCTGGCAAAGGCGGACTGGAGCATGTTGAACTGCTCGGCCAGCATCTGGATGGGGTCGAAGAACCGGGAGATGTAGAGGTAGAAGGTCACCACCGTGCCGCTGGTGATGGTCTGGCCCAGGAAGGTGCTGTCGTGGATATAGCCCCTGCCGCCCAGCCAGAACAGGCACAGCACCGTGGAGATATAGATCATGTACACCGTGGGCCGGAAGATGCCGAACACGTACATCTGGCGCTGGCGGGCGGTCTTGAGGGCGTCGCTCTTGGCCAGAAAGTCGTTCATCTTGGCCTGCTCCCGGTTGAACACCTGGGTGATCTTGATGCCGGACAGGTTCTCGGAGAGGTAGGTATTGATGTCCGTGGTGCAGTCCTTCACCTTGCGGAAGGCCCGGCGGGTCAGCTTGCGGAAGATGACCGTGAACAGCACGAGAAACGGCATAAAGCACAGCACCATCAGCGTGAGGGCGTAGTTCACCAGCACCATGGCCCCCAGCACGCCCACCAGCATGAACACGTTTTTCACCATGTTCACCAGGATGTTCGTGAACATCATGGAGATGGCGTTGGTGTCGTTGGCCACGCGGGTCACCAGCTTGCCCACAGGGATGTTGTTGAGCTGGTCGTGAGATAGGCTCTCGATGTGGGTGAACACGTCCCGCCGCAGGGCGGACAGTATCTTCTGGCCCACCTTCTGCAATATGATGGACTGGAAGTAGGTGCACACCAGGGACACCGCCAGGATGCCGGCGTACACCGCCACGTTGGTGAAAAGTTCCCGCAGCTCAAATTCCGCCTTGATAAGCTCCTCGATGCGGCCCACCAGCAGCGGCGAGATGAGGGAGTAGGCGATGGACAGCAGCATGAGGCAGAGCACCAGCAGAAACTGCTTCCAGTAGGGCTTGGCGTATTTGGCCAGGCGGGCCATGATCTCCGAGTCGGCCATGTTCCGGTCCAGGCCCACCGGGTCGCCCCGGCGCTTGATGACCTCCCAGGCCACGATAAACACCACGCCCAGGGCCCCGATGATGGCGCCTACGATGAGAAGGGGCAGATATTCATGCACTGAGACCGCCTCCTTCCTCCTCCAGCTTTTGCAGCTCCACCATGTGCCGGTAGGCGGGGCAGGTCTCCACCAATGTCTTATGAGACCCCACGGCCTCCACCCTGCCGTCCTCCAGATAGATGATCTTGTCCATGCGCTCGATGGTGCTGATCCGGTGGGCGATGAGGATGGTGGTCCGCCCGGCCCGGGACCTGCTGAGGTTTTCCAGGATGAACTTCTCCGTCTTGGTGTCCACGGCGGACACGGAGTCGTCCAAAATGAGGATGGGGGCGTTTTTCATGAGGGCCCGGGCGATGGATATGCGCTGCTTCTGCCCGCCGGACACGGTGACGCCCCGCTCCCCCAGCACGGTCTGGTAGCCCTCGGTGAAGGCCTGGACGTCCTCGTCCACATCGGCCAGGATACCGGCCTCGCGCACCGCGTCCAGGTCCGGGTTGTCCACGGCAAAGCCGATGTTCCGGGCGATGGTGTCGGAGAAGAGGAAGTTGTCCTGGGGCACGTAGGCCACCGCCTCCCGCACCTCCCGGATGGGCACGGCGTTCACGTCGTGGCCGTCCACGAACACGGTGCCGTCGGGCACGTTGTAGGTGCGAAGCAGCAGGTCCACCAGGGTGGTCTTCCCCGCCCCGGTCTTGCCCACCAGGCCCACGCTCTCCCCGGCGCCGATGGTGACAGTCACGTCCCGCAATGCGTCGTACTCCCCCTCGGGATAGCGGAAGGTCAGGTGCTTAAACTCGATCTGGCCCTGCACGGGCCCCAGGGGCGCCACGTCCGGCCTGTCCGTCACGTCCTGCTTGGCGTCCAGAAGCTCCGATATGCGCTTGAGGGACGCCATGCCCCGGCTGGTCATGTCGATGAGCTCGGACACGGCCATGATGGGCCAGACAGTGGCGTTGAAGTAGCCGATGAACTCCATGAGCTCCCCGGCGTTGAACTTGCCCCGGTAGACCAGGTAGCCGCCGTAGCCCAGGATGATGCAGATGACAGACTCCACGAACAGCGTCACGAAGATGCGCAGCAGCACCGAGGACCGGGTGAAGTCGATGTTGGCCTTCTCGTTCTCCTTATTGAGTTCCTGGAAGGCCCAGAGCTCCTTGGCCTCCTTCACGAAGGCCTTGATGACGGCGATGCCGGAAAAGCTCTCCTGGGAGAAGT
>CANQIH010000224.1 GCA_947624035.1 uncultured Oscillospiraceae bacterium
TAGCCGTTGCGCATCTGGTCGAAGGCGAAGGCGTTCAGCTTGCCCGCGTCGATGCGGCCCAGCTCGTCCAGCACCTTCTCGTCGGCCATCACGTTCACGATTCGGCCCAGCACCCGCAGGCCGTAGGGCTCGTCCTCGAACCGCTCCACGGTGCACTCCAGGGTCAGGGGGTACTCCTGGATGACCGGCGCGTCCACCCGGGTGCTCTTCACCGCGTGCAGGCCGCTGCGCTCGAACTTGTCCGGGGCCTCGTTGCCGGAGACGATGCCCATGTAGTCCGACGGGGCCAGGGTGTCCGTGCCGGGCACGGACAGGGTGAAGGCCCCACGGGCCCGGAGATTGGCCACGGTCTTGTGGGCCGCCTCCAGGTTCAGAGCCACCATGTCCTCGGCGCAGATGCCGCCCCAGGCCATCATCATGGCGTCCACGGTGCCGTCCTCGTTGTAGGTGCCGATCATATAGGTGGGCATGGGGTAGAGGTAGGGCTTGACGCCGAAATCCTTCATCATCGCAAAAACGCTCCTTATCGTATTGACTTGCCCGCTGCCGGGTGGTACGATCATAGCAGGATATGGGCAAAAACGCAAGTACGAACATGCCGGATATATACTATCCCGGAGGAAAGTATTATGGTCAAGGACTGCATCGCCGACTGCCGCCTGGAGGACACGGGCTTCAACTACACCATGGGCCTCATCCAGGGGAAATACAAGATGTTCATCCTCTACACCCTGATGGAGTTCGGGGTGGTCCGCTTCAACGAGATGCGCCGGTACATCGGCTCCATCACCTACAAGACCCTCAGCGCCACGCTCAAGCAGCTGGAGGCGGACGGGCTCATCCACCGGGAGGAGTACCCCCAGATACCGCCTAAGGTGGAGTACAGCCTCACAGAGCGGGGCCGCTCCCTCATCCCCATCCTGGACCAGATGTGCGAGTGGGGCGACAGGAACCGGACATGAAAAAACGGCGCTCACAGCGCCGTTTTTTCATGTTCACAGATACCGGCCCGTGACGCTTTCCCGGCAGACCCGGATGTCCTCCGGCGTACCCGCCGCCACGATCTGGCCGCCCTCCGCCCCGCCGCCGGGACCCATGTCCACCACGTAGTCGGCGTTACGGATCACGTCCAGGTCGTGCTCGATGACGATGACCGTGGCGCCCTGATCGATGAGGGCCTGGAACACGCCCATGAGGCTCTGCACGTCCAAGGGGTGCAGGCCGATGGTGGGCTCGTCGAATACGAACAGGGTGTCATCCTGCCCCCGGCCCATCTCGCTGGCCAGCTTCAGCCGCTGGGCCTCGCCGCCAGAGAGGCCCGGCGTCTGCTCCCCCAGGGTCAGGTACCCCAGGCCCACGTCGTGGAGCACCTGCAGACGGCTATGGACGGTCTTCAGGTCGGCGCAGGCGGTGAGCGCCTCGTCCACGCTCATGGCCATCAGCGCCGGCAGGGACAGGCGGGACCCGTCTTTTTTCTCCCGGTATATCTCAAAGGCCTCCCGGCCGTACCGGCTGCCGCCGCAGTCGGGGCAGGGGATGTCCACGTCCGGCAGAAACTGCACGTCCAGGCTGATGCTGCCGGTGCCGTCGCAGGTGGGGCAGCGGAGGGAGCCGGTGTTGTAGGAGAAGTCCCCGGCCTTGCGTCCACGGGCTTTGGCGTCCGCCGTGCGGGCGTAGACCTTCCGAAGCTCGTCGTGGACGTCCGCGTAGGTGGCCACGGTGGAGCGGATGTTGATGCCGATGGGGGTGGCGTCGATGAGCTTTGCCTGCCGGATGCCGGGGGCGTCCAGGCTCAGCACGTGCCCCGGCATGGGCTGGCCGCCGGCCGCCGCCTGGAGCGCCGGAACCAGGCTCTCCAGTATCATGGTGGTCTTGCCGGAGCCGGACACGCCGGTCACCACCGAGAGACGGCCCTTGGGGAACCGGACGGTCAGGGGCTTCACCGTGTGTATCGGCCCGGTGGACATGGTCACGGCCCCCAGCTCGAACAGCGCTTCCGGGGCGGTCCGCTCCCGGAGCTTGGGCCGGGCGTCCGGGGCCAGGAACGGGCCTATCCTGGACGCGGGGTTTTCCGACAGCTCAGCCACGGTGCCCTGGGCCAGGACGGCGCCGCCGCCGGCCCCGGCCCCGGGGCCCAGCTCGATGATGTGATCCGCATGGCGCAGCACGCTCACGTCGTGGTCCACCAGCACCACGGAGTTGCCGTCGGCGGCCAGGTCATCCAGCACGCCGGTGAGCCCCTCCAGGTTGGCCGGGTGCAGGCCGATGGATGGCTCGTCCAGCACGTAGAGGACCCCGGTGGTCCGGTTGCGGACGGCCCTGGCCAGCTGGGTGCGCTGGCGCTCGCCGGTGGAGAGGGTGGAGGCGGCCCGGTCCAGGGTGAGGTAGCTCAGGCCCAGGTCCACCAGCCGCTTGGCCGTGGCCTGAAATGCCTCGCATATGCTCTCCGCCATGGGCCGCATGGGCTCGGGCAGGGAGGCGGGCACGCCGTCCACCCACGCGATGAGCTCCGAGAGGGTCATCTCACATGCCTGGGCCAGGGATATGCCCCGGAGCCGGGGCGCCCGGGCTGCCTCGGACAGGCGGGTGCCGCCGCAGCCGGGGCACACGTCCTGCCGCAGGAACTTCTCCACCCGCTTCATGCCCTTCTCGTCCTTGACCTTGGAAAGGGCGTTTTCCACGGTGTAGACCGCGTTGAAGTAGGTGAAATCCAGCTCCGCGAACTCCTCGGTGCTCTTGGAGCGGTAGAGGATGTGCTTTTTCTCGGC
>CANQIH010000225.1 GCA_947624035.1 uncultured Oscillospiraceae bacterium
GACCCTTCTCATGGAGGGCATCGGCGACACCATCCGGGTGAGCCTCACGGCGGACCCCCTGGAGGAGGTACGGGCGGGCCTTGCCATATTGCGGGCCTGCGGGCTCAAAAAGCACGGCGTCCGGTTCGTGTCCTGCCCCACCTGCGGCCGGACCCAGATCGACCTCATCGACCTGGCCAGGCGGGTGGAGGAGCGGGTCTCGGGCCTGGACCGGGACATCACCGTGGCGGTGATGGGCTGCGAGGTCAACGGCCCCGGGGAGGCCCGGGAGGCCGACTTCGGCGTGGCCGGAGGCCGGGGCTTCGGCAGCCTCTTCGTCAAGGGGCAGGTGGTGCGGACGAAAGTGCCGGAGGCGGAGCTTCTGGACGCGCTCATGGACCTCATAGAGGAGGGCCGAAAATAGGACACCGGAGGAGCTAAGCTGGGGAAAACACGGCTTGGCCCAGGGAGTACATAGCATTGGACAAGATACCATTTTTGGAGATGTTCCCCTGCTGTGAGGGGATGGATAAGAGCTACGGCAACCTGCGCGATGCATTCGTGCTGGAGGCCTCTGTGAGCAGGGAGCGGATGGAGATGACCGTCCGCGCCCTGTTCACAGCCATGCCCGCCCCGGCGGAGGTGACCGGTCTGGAGTGGGTGCTGGCGGGGGAGTACGGCCTCAAGTCCGTGAAGCTGGAGGCCAGCTGGCCCCAGGAGCAGCGGCCGGAGAGCAAGGGCCCTGCCGGGGGCGGCAAGGTGCTCATGGGCAAGGCGGTGAAGGGCCGCCCCATAGCCATGCGGGACGCCAGCCCCGAGCAGAAGACCGTGGTGGTCTCGGGCCGGGTGTTCGCCGCCGAGAGCCGGGCCATCCAGAAGCTGGGGGCCTCGGTGCTCCAGTTCGACATGACCGACGGCACCGGCAGCGTCCGGGTATCCAAGTTCATCCCCAAGGAGGAGGACCAGTCCGTCACCGGGGCGGTGAAGCCGGGGATGTACCTCACGGTGTCCGGGTCCATGAAATTCAACAACTACAGCAAAGAGGTGGAGCTGGAGCCCCGGCACATCCAGACGGCGGCCGCGCCGGAAGGCCGGAAGGACACCGCCCCGGAGAAGCGGGTGGAGCTGCATCTCCACACCCAGATGTCCATGATGGACGCCCTCACGGACCCGGCCGGGGCCGTGAAACAGGCCGCCGCCTGGGGCATGCCGGCCATCGCCATCACCGACCACGGCGTGGCCCAGGCCTTCCCGGCCGCCTCCAAGGCCGCCAAGGGCATCAAGGTCATCTACGGCATGGAGGGATATTATGTAAACGATGTGGACGAGTCCGCGGCGGTCCGCGGGGACGGGGACGGCCCTGTGGGCGGCAGCTATGTGGCCTTCGACATCGAGACCACCGGCCTTTCCGACCAGCGGGACCGTATCACGGAGATCGGCGCCGTGGTATTTGAAAACGGCCAGCCGGGAGAGCGGTTCCAGACCTTCGCGGACCCGGGCATGCCCATCCCCGCCGACATCCAGCGGCTCACGGGCATCACGGACGCCGACGTGTTTGGCGCACCCAGCGAGGCAGAGGCCGTGGGGGCCTTCCTGGACTTCGTGGGGGACCGGCCCCTGTGCGCCCACAACGCGGACTTCGACGTGGGCTTCATCACCGCCGCAGCGGAGCGGGCCGGACGGGATTTCGCGCCGCTCTATATCGACACCCTGGCCCTGAGCCAGGCGCTGCTGCCGGACATGAAGAAGTTCAAGCTGGACATGGTGTCCGACCGCTTGGGCCTGCCGGCCTTCAACCACCACCGGGCCAGCGACGACGCGCTGGTGTGCGGCCGCATCCTGGCCAAGTTCGTGCCCATGCTGGCCGAGCAGGGCGCGGAGAGACTGAGCCAGGTGAACGAGCTCTGCCGGGCCCTGCGGCAGAAGACGGGCCGCCACCCCCGGACAAGGCACATCTCCCTGCTGGTGAAAAACCGTGCGGGCCTGAAAAACCTCTATACGCTCATATCCAAAAGCCACCTGGAGCACTTTCGCAGCGTGCCCATCATCCCTAAGAGCCTGCTGATGGAGCACCGGGAGGGGCTCATCGTGGGCAGCGCCTGCGAGGCGGGGGAGTTTTTCCAGGCCATCGTCCGCAGCCGCAGCCGGGCGGAGCTGATGCGCATCGGGTCCTTCTACGACTACTTCGAGATCATGCCCATCGCCAACAACGCCTTCATGCTGGACAGCGGCCAGGCCAAGAGCGTGGAACAGCTCCAGGACTTCAACCGCCGGGTCATCGAGATCGCGGACGCGCTGGGCAGGCCCGTGTGTGCCACCGGCGACGTGCACTTCATGGACCCGGAGGACGAGATATTCCGGCACATCCTCCTGGACGCCAAGAAGTTCGCCGACGCGGATAACGACATGCCCCTGTACTTCCGCACCACGGACGACATGCTGGAGGAGTTCAGCTACCTGGGCGAGGCGCGGGCCTATGAGGTGGTGGTGCGAAACACCAACCTCATCGCGGACATGGTGGAGGGCCAGGTGGACCTGCTGCCGGAGCTGCGGCTGTACCCGCCGGTGATCGAGAACTCCGACGGCCAGCTGAAGGACCTGGTGTACGGCAAGCTGAGGGAGCTGTACGGCGAGCACCCTGAACCCATCATCACCGAGCGGGTGAAGATGGAGATGGACACCATCCTGGGCCGGCACTTCGACGTGATCTACATGTCCGCCCAGAAGCTGGTGGCGGACTCCAA
>CANQIH010000226.1 GCA_947624035.1 uncultured Oscillospiraceae bacterium
GCCAGTCCCGGCGGGTGTACTGCATGTCGTCGTAGAGGATGAACTCGTCCACCAGGCCGATGATGTCGAAGTAGCCCTTCCACGGTATATAGTTTGATTGCAGGATGGCGACTTTTTTCATGATACCAGGCTGTAGGCGTCGGTGGTGTAGATGAGCCCGTCCCCCTGGGCGGTGGCCAGCTGGCTGCCGGACCCGGCGGGGCCGAAGGTATAGCTCTCGCCGTCGATCACATGCTCCCCGGTGAGGGCGGCGCCGTTCTCAAAATAATAGGTCATGCCGTTTTGCTCGTACCAGCCGGTGTACCCCGGGCCGGGGGTGACCAGGTCGATATCCGTGACGTACAGGTCCCGGCTCAGCTGGGTCACCATGGATGCCTGGACGGGGCCGTATTCCTCCGTGAGATATTGGAGCAGATACATGAGCGTGGAGAACCCGTTGCCCAAAAACTGCACGTCCTCCCGGAAGAAGGCGCCGGCGTACAGCCGGTCCTCCGGGGCCTTGGACAGGTCCCCGCAGTTGCCCCACCAGATCAGGTTCTGCGGATAGCTGCCGCTGTGGAGCGGGTCCAGCACGGCGTAGTAGGCGTTGTTGATGATGGTGACGTCCGGGTGCTCGTTGGCGTATGCCTCCATCCGCCACTGGCCGGAGAACAGGTCCGCCCGGGTGGCGGCCTCGGTGGTATGGGGCGTGCGGACCACGCCCAGCACGCACAGCACAGCCAATGCCGCCCCGGCGAGGCCCATGACGCAGCCAGAGCCGGTCCGGCGGGCGTGGGGCAGCGCCTCCGGCGACCGGGGTGTTGCCAGCAGCGCCAGGACCATGGTAACGGCGGCCGGATAGGCGATCACCAGAAAGGCCCGGGCGGGGAAGTAGCCCTTGGCCAGCAGGTAGAGGCTCATGATGAGGCCGCCGCCCGCGGCGCAGGCCGCCGTGAGGCAGGACAGCCACGCCCCTTTGCCCGTGCGCCAGAAGACCCCCAGGGCCAGCGCCAGCAGGGCCAGCACTGCCAGGGACGACACGGACATCTGTCCGTCGGAGGCGATGTGGGCGGCCAGGGACGATATGAGCCCCGCAAGGCGGCTTCCCGATGCGCCGCCGGCGCTGCCGCTCTCGTAGTAGGCTTGGGCCAGGGCGGAAAAGCTCTCCGCCGTCACGTGCTCGTCCATGAAAAACCAGTCCCGGAGCAGGTTGGACAGCTCCGGCGTGAACCCGGCGGCCTGGAAGTGCTCCGGCTCCAACTCGTCGATGAGGTAGTCCACGATGCGGGAGCGGGTGGACTCGGCGGGCCAGTACTCCGGCTCCAGCTGGGCCAGGGAGACCCGGCCGCAGAGGAACATGGCCCCCACCGTGACCGCCGCGGCGGCGCAGAGGGCCAGGGCCCGGCCCTTCCACCGGCCGTCCCGGGCCAGGAGCGTTTTCACGAGCTGGTACGCCATGGCCAGGGCCCAGAAGCACAGCAGCGCCCGGCCGGAGGCGGACCGCTGCAGATAGCACAGCACCATCAGAAGCCCGCCGGCGATATCCGAGGCGATGCGCCCCGCTCGGGTCCCTATGGCGTCCCGGCACAGCACCAGCGCCGCGGCGGCGGTGCCGGCCATGGCGGCGGTGATGGTGAAGGTGATGGCGGCGAAGGGGTAGAGGAACAGCCCCGCGCACAGGGCCGCGTGGATGAGGCACCCGGCCAGGGCGGGCCAGCCCCGGCGGCGGGCCAGCAGCAGCACGCACCTGCCCAGGATGACAAGGGCCAGAAGCTGCATGGCGATCTCGTAATAGAAATACCAGTACCCGTCCGGGTCCAGGCGGTAGAAGAGCCCCAGGATGGCGCAGAACAGGTCGCTGGAGAAGGTCCGGGCGGCCAGGTCATAGCCCTGGGTCGGGATGGCGGCGATGGCCCGGATGTTGATGATGTCGTCGGTGATGAGGTAGCTCAGCACGGTCACCCGGGCGGCCCAGGCGAAAAACAGGGCGGTGACGGCGGCGGACAGGGCCCACCGGCCGCGGTCCTTGTCGCAGACCCGGTCCAGCCAGGCGAAAAGCTTTTGGCCGCGCAGGGCGGCGAGGACCGTCAGAGCCAGGACTATGACCAGCCGGGTCAGCCGCCCCGGCAGGAACGCGCCCTCCGCCGCGGGCAGGAACAGGTCCAGGCCCACCCGCCGGGCGATGGCGCTCTCCAGCAGGAGGAACAGCCCCAGGCCCGCGAGGACGCCCGTCCCCAGGGTCAGAGCCCGCTTGCCGCGGCTCATAGGCGGCGCCCCCAGAAGGCGGCCACGGTCTCCGCCACATAGGCGGCGTCGCTGTCCGTGAGGCCGTAGTAGAGGGGCAGGCGCAGCAGCCGCTGGCTCTCCCGCGTGGTGTACTTGTCCTCCCCGTGGAACCGGCCGAAGCGCAGGCCGGCGGCGGCGGAGTGCAGCGGCACATAGTGGAACACCGCCCCCACGCCGTTTTCCTTCAGGTGTGCCAGCATGGCGGTGCGCTGGGCCAGGTCCTTCACCTTGATGTAGAACATGTGGCTGTTGTGGACGCAGCCCTCCGGCACCGTGGGCAGCTCCAGCAGCCCCTCCGCCGCCAGGGGAGAGAGGGCCTTTTCATAAAACCGCCAGATGTGCAGCCGGGCGTCGTTTATCTCGTCCGCCATCTCCAGCTGGCCGTAGAGGTAGGCGGCGTTCAG
>CANQIH010000227.1 GCA_947624035.1 uncultured Oscillospiraceae bacterium
TGTCCGAGGCCAAGACCAGCGCCACCGACGGCTTCGGCCACGCCCAGCTGGGCGGCCTGGCCGCCCGTCTGGCCGAGGAGGTCAAGGCGCGCACCGGCGCCAAGGTCCGGCCCATCGAGCTGAGCCTGCTGCAGCGCTGCGGCGCCCACCTGGCCTCCGAGACCGACCTGGAGGAGGCCGAGATGGCCGGCCGCAAGGCCGTGGAGGCCGCCGTGGCCGGTGAGACCGGTAAGATGGTCGCCTTCGAGCGCACCTACGACAAGATCGGCCAGTACGTCTGCAACTACGTGCTGCTGCCCCTGACCGCCGTGGCCAACGCGGAGAAGAAGGTCCCCAGAGAGTGGATCAATGAGAAGGGCAACAACGTGACCGACGAGTTCATCGACTACGTCCTGCCCCTGATCCAGGGTGAGCCCGACCGTCCCACCGAGGGCTCCCTCCCCCGCTACGCCCGCCTCAAGAAGGTCCTGGCGTAAGTCAACAAGCACACAACAGATCCCCCCTTTGCATAGAATGACGTGCAAAGGGGGAATTTCTTTGTTGAAAGACGAATCTTGTACCTATAAGGAAGGGGAGCTCCCCTCCTGCGCGCCGCTGGCCATGGCTATGGTGCCGCCCCAGCAGAGCGCCCAGCCCGCCTATGAGCGGGACGAGGCTCTGGCCAAGGGGACGCTGTTCCCCGGCCTGGACCTGCCTTTCATGGACTATGTGGCCACTGGCCCCGTGGACAGCACGCCCCAGGCCGAGCTGATGGCCCTTGACTTCGTGTGCCAGGAGCTGGCCCTGTATCTGGATACCCACCCCGGCGACAAGGAGGCCTTCAAGACCTGGAAGAGCTGCACCGCCCTGGCCAAGGAGGGCCGCAAGCGCTACGTGGAGATGTGCGGCCCGGTCATGCGGGAGGACACCGCCAAGTTTGATTCCTGGGTCTGGCCCGACGAGCCCTGGCCCTGGAGCAGCGTGAAAAAGGGAGGCAAGAGCTGATGTTCGTATATGAGAAAAAGCTTCAGTATCCCGTGCGGATCAAAAATCCCAACCCCGCCATGGCGAAGTATATCATCAGCCAGTACGGCGGTCCCGACGGTGAGCTGTCCGCGTCCCTGCGGTATCTGAGCCAGCGGTATTCTATGCCCTACCCCGAGGTCCAGGCCATCCTGAACGACATCGGCGTGGAGGAGCTGGGCCACCTGGAGATGGTGGGCACCATCGTCCACCAGCTGACCCGGAACATGTCTGTGGAGCAGGTGGAGAAGGCCGGTTTCCAGGATTACTTCGTGGACCACACCGCCGGCGTCTACGCCCAGGCCGCGGGCGGCTGGCCCTACAGCGCCGCCACGTTCCAGGTCAAGGGCGATGTCATCGCGGACCTGGCAGAGGACATGGGGGCGGAGCAGAAGGCCCGGGTGACCTATGACAACATCCTGCGCATGGCCGACGACCCGGACGTCATCGACGTCATCCGGTTCCTGCGGGAGCGGGAGGTCGTCCACTTCCAGCGCTTCGGTGAGGCCATGAACATCGCGGCCTCCAGAATGGATAAGCGCAACGTCTACGCCGTCAACCCGGCGTTCGACAAAAAGAAGTAAGGCATCAAGCCATAGCAAGACCGGCTGGGTCTCCCCAGCCGGTCCTTGTTATTCCTCTTCGATCAGTTTTGCGAAGTCGTCCTCCGTGAGCACCGGGACGCCCAGGGTCTGGGCCTTGGTGAGCTTGGAGCCCGGGGCAGCGCCGGCCAGCACATAGGTGGTCTTTTTGGATACGGACCCGGAGGCCTTGCCGCCGAAGCGTTCGATGATCCCTTCCGCCTCGTGGCGGGTGAACCGCTCCAATGTGCCGGTGAGCACGAAGGTCATGCCGGCGAAGCGGGTGTCCGCGATCTCCTCCTTACTTTCAAAGGACACCCCCGCCTCCCGCAGCAGGCCGATCTGGTGGCGGCTCTGTTCGCTGGTGAACCACTGTGTCAGGTACCGGGCCGTGATGGGCCCCACGTCGTCGATCTCCGTGAGCTGCTGCTCTGTGGCGGCCATGAGCTCGTCCAGGGTGGCGTAGCGCCGCGCCAGGACCTTGGCGGCCTTAGAGCCCACCTGCCGGATGCCGAAAGCGCACAGGAGGCTGCTCAAGCCCCGCCCCTTGCTCTCCTCGATGTTGGCGATGAGATTTTCCGCAGACTTTTTGCCCATGCGCTCCACCGTGGCCACGGACTGGGCGTCCAGGCTGTAGAGCTCCGCCGGGGTCCTGATGAGCCCCGCCTTGTCCAGGGCCTCCACCACCGCCGGGCCCAGGCCGTCGATGTCCATGGCCTCCTTGGAGGCGAAGTGGACGATGTTCCGCAGACGCTGAGCGGGACACTCCGCGCCGGTGCAGCGGATAGCCGCGCCGTCCGGGTCCCGCTCCACGGGCGCGCCGCAGGCAGGACAGACGGCCGGCAAGCGGAAAAAGCCCTCGCTGTCTTTCTTCACCACCTCCAGGACCTCGGGGATGATCTCACCCGCCTTTTGCACCAGCACCGTGTCGCCGATGTTCACGCCCATGTTCTCGATGAAGTCCTGGTTGTGGAGCGTGGCGTTTGTGACCGTGGTCCCGGCCAGGCGGATGGGCTCGATGACCGCCTTGGGCGTCAGCACGCCGGTGCGGCCCACCTGGACCAGGATG
>CANQIH010000228.1 GCA_947624035.1 uncultured Oscillospiraceae bacterium
TATTCCACCATCCAGTTCAACCCCATCGAGATCAGCAACAACCTGCGCAAGAACGGCGGCTTCATCCCCGGCTACCGCCCGGGCAAGCCCACCAGCGAGTTCATCCAGAAGGTGCTCAACAAGATCACCCTCTTCGGCAGCATCTATCTGTGCCTGGTGGCAGCGGCGCCCTATATCGTGAGCATCTACACCGAGACGGCCAAGAACATGAGCCTGTCCCTGGGCGGCACGTCCATCATCATCGTAGTCGGCGTGGCGCTGGAGACGGTCCAGGCGCTGGAGTCCCAGATGCTGATGCGGCACTACAAGGGCTTTCTTGAATAAACGATAGGGAGGGCGTTTGGATATGAAGATCATCATGCTCGGCGCTCCCGGCGCCGGAAAAGGGACCCAGGCGGACATCCTGGCCAAGAAGCTGGATATCCCCACCATCTCCACCGGCAACATCCTGCGTGCCGCCGTCAAGGCCGGCACCCCCGTGGGCCTGAAGGCCAAGTCCTTCATGGACGCGGGCAAGCTGGTCCCCGATGACGTGATCATCGGCATCCTGGCGGAGGCCCTGCAGGGCCCCGAGTGCGCCAACGGCTATATCCTGGACGGCGTGCCCCGGACCATCCCCCAGGCGGAGGCCATGGAGGCTCAGGGCGTGGACATCGACTACGCCCTGGACCTGGAGGTGCCTGACGAGGCCATCGTGGAGCGCATGAGCGGACGGCGGGTATGCCCGGCCTGCGGCGCCACGTACCACATCGTCAACAACCCGCCCGCGAAGGAGGGCGTGTGCGACAAGTGCGGAGCGGACCTCATCATCCGTGCCGACGACGCGCCCGAGACCGTGAAGGACCGCCTGCGGACCTATCACGAACAAACTGAGCCGCTCATCGCGTTCTACTGCGGCCGCGGCAAGCTCAAGACCGTGGAAAATCAGCCCACCATCGAGGGCAACACGGCGGAGATATTCAAAGCGCTGGGGATATGAGCAGCATCATCATCAAGTCCCCACGGGAGATCGAGCTTATGCGTCAGGCGGGGAGAATTACCGCGGCTGCCCGGACAGTTGCCCGGGAAATGGTGGCCCCCGGCGTCACGACCGCTCAGATCGACCGAGAAGTCAAACGCTTCATCAAGAAGAGCGGCGCCGTCCCAACGTTCCTGGGCTATGGCGGGTTCCCCGCCAGCGTGTGCCTCTCCATCAACGATGAAGTGATCCACGGCATCCCCGGCCCGCGGGTCATCCATGAGGGTGATATCGTCTCCGTGGACGTGGGCGCCACCTGGAAGGGCTATGTGGGCGACTGTGCCGGCTCCTATGTTGCGGGCACGGCCAGCGAGGAGGCCAAGCGCCTCATCGACATCACCCGGCAGAGCTTTTTCGAGGGGATCAAAATGGCCCGTGCGGGCAACCGCGTCGGCGACATATCCGCCGCCGTGCAGGCATATGTTGAAAACAATGGCTGTTCGGTGGTCCGGGACTATGTGGGCCACGGCGTGGGCGCCGAGATGCACGAGGCCCCGGAGGTCCCGAACTTCGGCAAGGCCGGGCGGGGTCCCACCCTGGTGAAGGGCATGACCATCGCGGTGGAGCCGATGGTGAACATGGGCGCATGGCAGGTGAAGGTCCTGGATGACGGCTGGACCGTCAAGACAGCCGACGGGAGCCTGTCCGCCCACTACGAGAACACCATCCTCATCACCGACGGCGAGCCGGAGATCCTCACATGGGCGGAGGACCTGATGGCATGAAGCAGCAGCCCGAGGCATACGACGTCGTGGTCTCCCTGGCGGGACACGACAGGGGAAAGCTGTTCATGGTCACAGGCCGGTCCGGGGAGCGGCTGCTCCTGTGCGACGGGAAAAACCGCCGGATGGAGGACCCCAAATCCAAAAGCCCGAAGCATGTACGTGTCGTGGTCCGGGGCGGCAAGGCCCCGGCCACAGACAGGGAGATCAGGCAGACATTGGCACTAGCGGCCTGCGGGGCCGAGGCGAAGGAGGGAGAACTTCTTGGCGAAAGATGACGTTATCGAGCTGGAGGGCACGGTAGTCGAATCCCTGCCCAACACCATGTTCCAGGTGGACATCGGCGGCGGACACACGATCCTGGCCCACATCTCCGGCAAGCTGCGGATGAACTTCATCCGTATCCTTCCCGGCGATAAGGTCACGGTGCAGATGTCCCCTTACGACCTCACCAGAGGCCGGATCACCTGGCGTACGAAGTGATCAGAAACATTTTTTATGAGCGCGTTAGAGTAAGGAGGCTTACGAAATGAAAGTTAGGCCCAGTGTCAAGCCCATGTGCGAGAAGTGCAAGGTCATCAAGCGCCATGGACGGGTCATGGTGATCTGCTCCAACCCCAAGCACAAGCAGAGACAAGGCTGACACCTATCTTTTGAGAAAGGATCGAATGTAACATGGCACGAATCGCCGGCGTCGACCTGCCGAAGGACAAGCGTGTGGAGATAGGGCTGACCTATGTCTATGGCATCGGCAGGACTTCTGCAAAGAAAATTCTGGAAGAGACCGGGATCAATCCCGACACCCGCGTGAAGGACCTGTCCGAGGCGGACGAGGCCAAGCTCCGTGAGTG
>CANQIH010000229.1 GCA_947624035.1 uncultured Oscillospiraceae bacterium
GCACCAGGGTCCCGGCCCCGGCGAACCGGGCTATCTTGTCGTAGATGTTCAGCCCCGTCAGCAGGGCGGAGAGGAACACCAGCGTCATGCTCACCGCCGTGGCGGCGTCCTCCTTGGGAAGGCCCGCATAGCTCCTGTAGAGCATGCTCAGCCCCTCTCCGGCGCAGCAGATGAGCCCGCCCACCAGAAAGGCCTTCACAAGGTCCCCCAGGATGGGGGACTTGGGGGCCATGTTCTTGATATACTCGTTATACTCGCTGCTCGTCATGTTCATAATATGATCGTCTCCTGTCGGCTATAGTTTGGACAGGCGGCCCTTTTTTATGCAAAAGCCGGGGTTGCGGAAACAGGCGGTATGACATATAATGGCATCAGAAGTACGCCAAGGGAGGACATTGCCTTGAAGACGACGGCGAAAAAGTGGAGAAGCCTTGCCTGGACGGGTCTCGCGGTGGTGGCGGGAAACGGGCTCCTGGCCTTTACGGTGGAGGCGTTCATCATCCCTCATAACATCATCATGGGCGGCACCACGGGCATCGGCATCGTTTTGAGCCGTCTCTTCCCGGTGGACATGGCGGCGGCGGTGCTGTGCATGAACGCCGGGCTGCTGGTCCTGGGCGGGCTCATCCTGGGCCGGAAGCTCTTCACCACCACGGTGGCCAGCTCCCTGCTGTATCCGGTGCTCCTGGGCGTGGTCCAGCGCATCCCCGGCATCGGCAGCGTCACGGACAACGCCCTGCTGGCGGCCCTGTTCGCCGGGGTGCTCATGGGGGTGTCCCTGGGTGTCGTCATGCGGGTGGGCTCCTCCACCGGCGGCATGGATATCGCGAGCCTCATCCTCCACAAGTGGACCCACATCCCCGTGTCCATCTGCGTGTACGCCATGGACATCCTGGTCATCGGCGGCCAGGCCCTGTCCGCCGCGCCGGAGCCCATTTTGTACGGCCTCGTGGTGCTGGTGCTGGAGTCCATGCTGCTGGACAAGGTGATGATCCTGGGCCAGGCCCAGATCCAGATCATGGTCATCTCCCAGCGGTATGAGGCCATCCGGGAGCGGCTGCTCACCCAGCTCCAGGCCGGCGTCACCATGCTCCAGGTGGAGACGGGCCACCTGGGCATCGCCCAGAAAGGGGTGCTGTGCGTCATCCCCCACCGGAAGCTCTATCACGCCACAGAGCTCATCCAGAGCGAGGACCCCACCGCCTTCATCACCATCACCGAGGTGAAGGAGGTCCGGGGCCGGGGCTTCACCCTGGAGCGGAGCATCACCGCCCGGCCGGGGGACAGCGGCGGCCAGGACTGAACTGCCGGTACCGGCAAAAATAAGTTATATAAACATTGAATGCCCTCACGATTTTGCCGGTATCGGCAAAATCGTGAGGGATTTTTGTATCTGTTTCGTTGTATTTTTGCCGGTAATGGGGTATACTATAAATGACAGGAGGTGGGGACTGTGGAATATATCTCCGCCGCGGAGGCGGCCAAAAGGTGGGGCATATCGGAGCGGAGCGTTCGGAACTACTGCGCCCAGGGCCGGGTGGCGGGGGCGTTTCTTACGGGCAAGACCTGGAACATCCCGGCGGACGCGGAAAAACCGCCGCGGGCCAACGGCGGCGGAGATGGGCTTCTGGATGTGCTGCGGGCGGAAAAGGCGGCCCGGCGCCGGGGCGGTATATACCAGCGGGTGCAGATCGACCTCACCTACAATTCCAACCACATGGAGGGCAGCCGCCTGACCCACGACCAGACCCGCTATATCTATGAGACCAACACCATCAGCGCCGGGGACGGCCCGGTGGATGTGGACGACGTGATCGAGACGGTCAACCACTTCCGCTGCGTGGATATGGTCATCGACGAGGCGGCCAGGCCGCTGACGGAGCGGATGATCCTGGAGCTGCACCGGACCTTGAAGACCGGCACCTCCGACAGCCGGACGCCCTGGTTCGCGGTGGGGGCATATAAGCGCCGGGCAAACGAGGTGGGAGGCATGGAGACGGCGACGCCGGAGCAGGTGACGGAGCGGATGCGGGCCCTGCTGGCCGCCTATCACAGTACGGGACGGAAGACTCTGGACCAGCTGCTGGACTTCCACTGGCGGTTCGAGCGCATCCACCCGTTCCAGGACGGCAACGGCCGGGTGGGCCGGCTGATCCTCTTCAAGGAGTGCCTGAGAAACGGGATCGTCCCCTTCATCATAGAGGACGGCCTAAAGATGTACTACTACCGTGGCCTGGCCATGTGGGAGCAGGAGCGGGGCTGGCTCCGGGACACGTGCCTCACGGCCCAGGACCGGTTCAAGCGGCATCTGGACTATTTTAGGATAAAATACTGAAAACGAAGCGCCCGGTCTTAGGCCGGGCGCTTTTGTGCAATTCCTATCAATTGTCAACGGTCAGATTGTCGATGCCGTGCTGCTCAAATTCGCTGTAGTACTCGTCCATGCGGGTCAGCAGCTCGTTCTCGTCGTCGGCGTCCACGCCCTCGCCCTCCATGTCCCGGCGGGCCAGCTCCTCGGCCAGGATGTCGAAGAACACCG
>CANQIH010000230.1 GCA_947624035.1 uncultured Oscillospiraceae bacterium
GACCACCACGCCAATGCCTCCCTCTGACGAGGGAGGTGGCGCGGCGAAGCCGCGACGGAGGGAGAGATATCTTAAACTGGGACATTAGCTATCTCTCCCTCAGTCAGCTTCGCTGACAGCCCCCTCATCAGAGGGGGCCGCTGGCCTGGCAGAAACTTTAAACCATTGCCGGCCCCCTTGCCTCCCCTTGAGGGGAGGTGCCCATGGGGTCCCCAAAGGGCACGCTTGCCCTTTGGGGAGAGGAGGCGCCGCGCAATATTCAGGGCCCAGCACGAGAGCTGGGCCCTGACCTATGGAGCGTGCGCCGACGAGGGCGGTAGGGTGAAAGGTCAGTAACCTGCCATCTCCCGTTTCCCCCTTCTGTCTCGTCGCCCTATGGGCTCCTCGCCAGCTCCCCCCAGGGGGAGCTGGCGAGGGGCATGGCAGCTATCTCACACCCGCTCCGGCCCAAACGTCCGCTTTGCGAACCGGTGGTACACTACCAGCGACAGGATCACCGTCAGGAAATCCGCCGTCACCTGGGACCAGACGATGCCGTACATCCCGAATATCCCGTTGAGGATGAACAGCATGGGGATGTTGAGCACCGCCCAGCGGGTGACGCCCAGGAAGAGGGCGTGGCCGCCCCTGCCGAGGCCATTGAACACGTGCACGTGGAAAAAGCTCAAAAACATCAGCGGCGTGGCCAGCACCCGCGCCCGCAGAAAATCGGTGCCCAGGGCCACGGTCTCCGCGTCCGCGATAAAGATGCGCATGATCTGTCCGGCGAACAGCTCATAGAGCGTGATGCTCACCGCGGCGCAGATGAGCCCCAGCTTGAGGGAATAGCTCTTGACGTCCTTCATGCGCTTTATGTTCTTCGCGGAGTAGTTGTAGGCGATGAGGGGCACCATGCCCTGACATATGCCGACGCCCACGTTCAGGGGCAGCCGCTCGGCTTTGAGCACGATGCCCACGGCGGCCAGGGCGATATCCGTGTAGCCGCTCATGAGCCTATCGATGACCATGTAGTCCAAATCGAACAGCAGCGTGGCGATGGAGGAGGGCACGCCAACGGTGAACACGCCCAGGATGCTCTTTTTGGCGGGCAGCCGCCAGGGCGGACACAGGCTCACCACCGGCTCCCTTTTGCGCAGCCGGGCGAGAGTCACGAGAAAGTACACACAGGCGATGCAGTTTGAAAGGCACGTGGCCGCCCCGGCGCCGATGATCTCCATGCCGTCGGGCAGCAGCACGAACATGAAAAGCGGGTCCAGGGCAATGTTGATGAGCCCGCCCATGGTGATGCCGAACCCGGCCTTTTTCGACTCGCCCACGCTCCGTATGAGGTTTGCCAGGGTGTTGGACAGCACCGTGGGCACGCCGCCGCAGACGATGACGAAGAAGGCGTAGCCGCTGGCGTAGTCGTATGTATCCGCCCCGGCGCCCAGAAAAGCCATCAGCGGCCCCATGAACACCAGCACCAGCAGGGAGAAGGCCGCCGCCGTGAGGCCGCCCAGGTACACGCTGAAGCTGAACACCCGCCGGGCTTCCTCGGGCCGCTTCTCCCCCAGCAGCCGGGACACCAGGGACCCGCCGCCCAGCCCGGCCAGGCCGGACAGGGACAGGGATATGTTGAACACCGGCAATATGAGGGACGCCCCCGCCACCATATACGGGTCATTGGTCCGGCCGATGAAAAAGGTGTCGGCCATGTTGTAGATGAGCACGATGAGCTGGCTGATGATGGTGGGCACCGCCATGGTCCGCACCGCCCGCGCCACCGGCATGTTCTCAAAAACCTCTGTGTTGCTCGCGCCTGCGCTCATATCGACCTATCACGCTCCTAACATTCTTTGCTATTATGACAGTATCGACAGCTATTTGCAAGCCCCTGCCGCCCTTGCGTTTCCGGCGGCGGGCGGGTATAATGTCACTGACCGGGAAGGAGGCGGACCATGGAGAGCTGGATGTACGATCTCATCATAGTGGCGGTCATACTGCTGGTGGTGTGGCGCAGGAGCCGCCAGGGCGTGGTGTCCGCCCTCATCCGGCTGCTGGGCTGGGCGGCGGCGGTGACGCTCATTCTGGGCTTTGCCCAGGAGTGGGCGGAAAAGCTCTACTTCCTGTTTTTGGAGACCCGGGCCGTCGGCGCCGTGACGAAGGTCATCCCCCCGGAGCTCATCACCTCCCTGCAGAGCGGCGCGGACGCCCTTCAGCAGCTCCAGGCGGCGCTGAACAGCCTCAGCGGCTTCTTCGGCGGCCACACCGTGACCTTCGACCAGTTCAACGCCATCATGGCCTATGTGCCCCAGGACGTGAACACCCTGGCCTGGGCCATCACCCGGACAGTGCTCCAGCCGGCATTGGTGGGCGCGGTGAAGACGGTGATATCCCTGCTCATTTTGGCGTTCTGCCTGACCGTGTTCCGGGGCCTGGCGGACCTTCTGCGGGCGGACCGGAAAAAGCGGGGCGCGCTCAACAAGACCAACCGGGTCCTGGGGGGCGTGCTGGGCTTCGCGGAGGGGCTGGCCGTGGTGTACGTGCTGGTCATGGTCCTCTCGGCGGCGGCCACCAGCTTCCACATCTCCTGGCTCACGCCGGACCTGCTTCAAAACACGGCCATCCTCAGCCTGTTTCTGTGAGCACCCCTGAAAATAGCATGGACCCGGGCGGCGCTATGCGCTGCCCGGGTCATTTTTTGCCGTCGTATAGCCTCCGTATCTCGCCGGGGACGTCCACATACGCCGCCTCCGCCTGCTGCTGGATGCGCATGAGTTTCGTTTCCGCCTCCGCCCACCGCCCCTCGCGTATGAGCTCCAGCGCGTCCGTGACGCCGTTGAACAGGATGAGGTACGGCTTCCGGTATTCGTCTTGCACAGCAAAATCCTCCTTTCGCCTTATTTATTATACTTCTGCCCAAAACTTTAGTCAATACTCCAAATTCCTGTGCGGAATTGTGCTGTGAAAAGCGGCACAATCTAAGGGCAAGGAGGGCTGACTATGGGCAAGACGATCAGCATGAACAACCGTGACAGGTTCGTGGAGTTGGGCATCACCATCGCGGCCCTGCGGAAGATGCGGGGCATGACCCAGGAGCAGCTGGCGGAGCGGGCCGATATCAGCCGCTCCCACTTAAGCTCCATCGAGGCCCCCAACACTGTGTATCCCTTTTCTTTGGAAGTCCTGTATAACATCGCCGACGCCCTGGACGTCCGTCCCGGCGACCTGCTGAACATGACCTTCCCCACCAAGGGGGAATAACTGCCAAGCCCCTTGCCTCCCCTTGGGGGGAGGTGGACGCCGAGCGGCGCGAGGCGACCGGAAGGGGGAAAGCCCGGTCCATCTCCAACTGCCGATTTTTCCCCCCTTCAGTCTGCGGGCAAAGCCCGTTGCCAGCTCCCCCAAGGGGGAGCCGAGGGGTGCGGAGGAAGCTTCAAGTCATTACCAGGCCCCTCGCCTCCCCTTGAGGGGAGGTGCCCATGGGGTCCCCAAAGGGCACGCTTGCCCTTTGGGGAGAGGAGGCGCCGCGCAATATTCAGGGCCCAGCACGAGAGCTGGGCCCTGACCTATGGAGCGTGCACCGACGAGGGCGGAAGGGTGAAAGGTTGGTCTGTGTACTATTTGGTCCCCCCCTTCAGTCTGCGGGCAAAGCCCGTTGCCAGCTCCCCCAAGGGGGAGCCAAGGGGCTAGGCAATGACTTCAAGCTTCTGCTATACCCGGTCAGAACGACAAAAAAGCCTCCCTCTGACGAGGGAGGTGGCACGGCGCAGCCGTGACGGAGGGAGAGATATACCAGGCTTGGATGATATCCGTCTCTCCCCCAGTCAGCTGCGCTGACAGCCCCCTCGTCAAAGGGGGCCACTTGCGTGGCGTAACCCCAAATCACCACCAAGCCTCTTGGCTCCTCCTCTCCCCGCACGGTAGGCGTGCCGCGCAGGGGCCCCGTTGGGCGACAGGGCAGATTGTCAAGCAAGTGCAACACCAAAAACTTCGGCAGGAGAGCGCCAGCCGAGACATTTTCTGGGTCG
>CANQIH010000231.1 GCA_947624035.1 uncultured Oscillospiraceae bacterium
AGCCGTAGCCGCGGTAGTCGATGAGCTTGGTGGTCAGGACGGGGCCGTCGAAGTTGTCCCACTCATCCTCGCTGAAGCCATTTTCCACGGCGATCTGCTTGGCGGTATCGGTGGAGTAGCTGGGATCAGCCACGTCCAGGGTGCCGGCCACGACGCCGCTGACCTTGTTGTCCTCAGAGGACTCCAGGTAGTTCAGGTGCTTGACCTTGGGCTCGCCCTTGTAGTAGTCGGGGTTGGCGTCCATGTACACGACGCCGTTGGAGAAGTCCTTGAAGATGAAGGGGCCGCAGCCCAGAGGCTGGGTGGTCTTGGCCTTCACGATGGACAGGTCGCCCTTCTCGAAACCGAACATGTTGTTCTCGTAATCATAGAGGTCCGGATCGCCGTAGTAGTGCATGGGGGCGATGGGGAGGCTCATCTGATAGATCATGGTGGCGTCCAGCTCGGTGGTCACGACGCGCAGGGAGTAATCGCCGGTCTTCTGGATACCGGTGATGTTGGGAGCGGACTCGCCGGTGACGATGCCCACGGTGTAGGCGTCATAGTCCTGCATGAGATCGAACAGGCTGGAGCCGGCCGTCTCAGTGCTGGACAGAGTGGCATAATCCACAACGCCGTTCTCGTCGGCATAGCCAGCCTCGATGGCGTGCCAGAAGTCCTCGACCGTGCCGCCCTCGGCGACTTCAAAGCCCCAGTTGGGAGCCACGAGGGACATGTCGTCCTCAGCGGTGTTGGCGCCGGCGGCGATGAGGTAATCAACGATCTCCTGGGTGAAGGCGATGCCCGCCTGGTCCAGGTCGGCCCAGAAGGCGTCGTACTGCTCCTGGGTGTAGAACTCGTTCTCTTCATAGCCATCGCGGCCCGCGCTGGCGATCAGGTTGAACAGGGTGTCCATACCGGAGCGATAAGCCTCCAGACCCTCGATGGGGCAGGAGTACAGGGTGGCGTTGCCGTCATAGGTGGGGTCCAGATAGACGTACAGGCCGAAGATGACGTCGTCGATGGTAGCGGGAGTGCCGTCCGTGAACTTCAGGTCGTCGCGGATGGTCAGATCATAGTAAACGGTGCCGTCGTCGTTCTCGGTGACGATCACGTCGGCAGGACCGGTGTAGGTGTAGTCAGTGCCGTTGTAGGCGCGGGTCTCGCCCTCGATGGCCTCGTTGACGGGCAGGGCCACACGGTCGCTCATCAGCGTGTACAGCGTGAAGCTCTCCACGACGGTGCTGTCGTTGGCAGACAGATAGAAGAACGGAGAGAACTTGCCCTCCATGCCCTGCTCCACGGACACGACCATGGTGTCGTTGCCGTGATCAGCGGGGGCCTCTTCCTCGTCCAGAGCCTCCTCAGCGGCTTCGATGGCGGCGTCCACGATAGCCTCACCGGCGGCCTCAGCGGCGTCGTCGATGACTTCCTCGGGAGTCTCCTCAGCAGCCTCTTCGGGCTCTTCCTCGGCAGGAGCTTCCTCCTCAGCAGGGGCCTCTTCCTCAGCGGGAGCCTCTTCCTCGGCGGGGGCTTCCTCCTCAGCGGGAGCCTCTTCCTCGGCGGGAGCTTCCTCCTCAGCGGGGGCCTCGTCCTCAGCGGGAGCGGCGTCCTCAGCGGGGGCCTCTTCCTCGGCAGGGGCAGGCGTGGGCTCTGCCTTTGTGCCGCCGCCGCACGCGGTCAGGCTCAGCACCATGACCACGGCCAGAAGCAGCGCAAGCAGTTTCTTAGCGTTCATCTTTTTTTGACCTCCTTAATGTCATTGTAAACGCTTGTATTGAACAAGGGCGTTTCACCCGGGTTCATGAGTTCACATCGCTTGTATCAGAGATACAAGCGCAAGCGGACCGGTCCGCTTGGCGTCCATCGTCGAAAGACGAATGTTCACGGGATAAAATTTGGTGTCATTTAATTTTAAATTAATGTGGAAAGAATGTCAATCACAGATTCTGGTTTTTGGGCAGTTTTTTCCATCGTTCGTCATTTTGACCAAACGGCATCCCGCTCCATCCCACGCCATACCAGCGATATCCCCAAAACACCGCATTGGCACAGGATGAACCCCAGGGACGCCATCAGACCGTCTCCCGCGCCGTGGATAAGCAGCTCTAATGCCTCCCCCGCCGCGGCCAGACCGGCCAGGATGGCCGCGGCCGCTGTCCGCATAGGCAGGGGCGCCACCCAGGCGTCATAGACATACTCCCGCACGCGCACGCCGTTCCCGGGCAGCTGGGCCACGCCCCACAGCAGCACGCCCGCGGTGATCAGCGCCGCGGCGTAGGGCAGCAGCACGTAAAACCGATCTGCCGGGCCCTGGGCGGGCAGGCATCCGGCCAGCACCTCCAGCCCGGCTATGGCCAGAACGAAGCACCACCGGCGGACCATGGCGCCCTTGGGCGTCAGGCCCCGGCCGCTCTTCGCGTCGTACAGGGGTCCCTGGTAGATGTACTCCCCCGTGCCGCTCTGGATGAAGTAGGACGCCCGTTTGGCCCGGCCACGGAGCTTTCCCTTCTCCCCGGCCATATCAGGCGATGCCGGTCAGATCGTAGGCGTCCAGCCAAGCGCTGGCCTTGGCGCACACACCGGCGAGGCAGCTCTCCTCGAAGGGGCTCTCCAGCCCGGCATTTTTCAGAAGCTCCGTGAACACCCGGCTGCCGCCCTGGCGGGTATAGGCCATGTACCGCTCCCAGGCGGTCTTCTGGCTGTCCTGGAGCAGGGCCCAGAACTGCAGGCTCACGGTCTGGGCCAGGCAGTAGTCGATGTAGTAGAAGGGGCTGGAGTAGATGTGGTGCTGGCGCTGCCAGCCCTCGCCCTCGCTGTAGAAGGGGATGTCCCCATCCAGGCGCATCCAGGGCATGTACACGCCCAGAAGCCGCTTCCACACACCGTGGCGCTCCGCCGGGGTCATCTCCGGGTGGGCGTACACCTCGTGCTGGAAGTGGTCCACCATGGTGCCGTAGGGGATGAACCGCAGCGCCCCGGCCAGGTGGCTGTACCAGAACTTCCGGGCGTCCGGGCCGAAGAAGCTCTCCTCCCAGGGCCAGGCCATGAACTCCATGCTCATGGAGTGGACCTCGCAGCCCTCCATGCTGGGCCAGATGTACTCGGCGGGGATGCGGTCCTTGTTGACCCAGGAGGCGAAGGCGTGGCCGGCCTCGTGGGTGACCACCTCCACGTCGTGCTGGGTGCCGTTGAAGTTGGCGAAGATGAA
>CANQIH010000232.1 GCA_947624035.1 uncultured Oscillospiraceae bacterium
AGTCGTTTGAAAGGCAAAGCCTTTCAAACGAGAGGGCTGCGGCCCGCTGCAGCGCACGCGCAAGCGCGCACGTTTGCGGGCCGATAAGAGTTTTTTCCGAGGTACACGCCCCCGGAAAAAACAGATTTAGATTTTATTCGCGCCTGCGGGCGCGAACTCTGCGAGGCCAACTCATGAACGACCAAGAAAAGCATATTCATACTCCCCTTACTGAGGACTCAGTACGCTCCCTCCGGGCCGGGGACGCGGTGCGCATCACCGGCGTCATCTACACCGCCCGGGACGCCGCCCACAAGAGGCTCTGCGAGCTGCTGGACGCCGGCGAGGCGCTGCCCGTGGACCTGGCCGGCCAGATCATCTACTACACCGGCCCCACCCCGGCGCCTCCGGGGCGGCCCATTGGCTCCTGCGGGCCCACCACCTCCTACCGGATGGACAGATACGCCCCCCGGCTGCTGGACCTGGGCCTAAAAGGCATGGTCGGCAAGGGCCGCCGGGGCCGGAATGTCATCGACGCCATCGTGCGGGACACCGCCGTGTACTTCTCCGCCGAGGGGGGCTGCGGCGCCCTGCTGGCAAACTACGTCAAAAGCTGCGAGGTAGTGGCCTTCCCCGAGCTGGGCACCGAGGCCGTCCACCGGCTGGAGGTAGAAAACTTCCCCGTCAGCGTGTTCTGCGACTGCAACGGGGACATCTATTCCCCCTACTTATAACATCATCGGAGGATATCATGGATTACCTGCAAAAGTCCCTGGAGGCCCACTATCAGTGGCGCGGCAAGCTCCGGGTGGAGACCGCCGTCACCGTGGACAGCGCCGAGGCCCTGTCCCTGGCCTACACCCCGGGCGTGGCCGCCCCCTGCCTGGAGATACAAAAGGACGTGAATAAGTCCTACGACCTGACGGGCCGGTGGAACACCGTGGCCGTGGTGACGGACGGCACCGCCGTGCTGGGCCTGGGGGACATCGGCCCCGAGGCCGGTATGCCGGTGATGGAGGGCAAGTGCGTCCTCTTCAAGCAGTTCGGCGGCGTGGACGCGGTGCCCCTCTGCATCCGCTCCAAGGACCCGGACGACATCGTCCGCACCGTGTCCCTGCTGGCGGGCAGCTTCGGCGGCGTGAACCTGGAGGACATCTCCGCCCCCCGGTGCTTTGAGATCGAGGAGCGGCTGAAAGCCCTGTGCGACATCCCCATTTTCCACGACGACCAGCACGGCACCGCCATCATCGCCCTGGCGGGGCTGGTGAACGCCCTGAAGGTGGTACATAAGGAGCTGTCCCAGGTGCGGGTGGTCATCAACGGCGCCGGCGCCGCCGGCACCGCCATCGCCAGGCTGCTGGCCTCCGCCGGGGCCGGGGACGTGATCGTCTGCGACCGGAAGGGCCCCATCGCCGCGGGCCGGGACGGCCTCAACGACGCCAAGGCCTCCCTGGCGGCCGTCACCAACAGGACCGGCCTCACCGGCACCCTGGCGGATGCCCTGAAGGGCGCGGACGTGTTCATCGGCGTGTCCGCCCCCGGGGCCGTCACCGGCGAGATGGTACGCTCCATGGCAAGGGACGCCATCGTCTTTGCCTGCGCCAACCCCACCCCGGAGATATTCCCGGACGAGGCCAAACGAAACGGCGCCGCCGTGGCCGCCACGGGCCGGAGCGACCTGCCCAACCAGCTCAACAACGTCCTGGCCTTCCCCGGCGTGTTCCGGGGCGCTCTGGACGTGCGGGCCAGCGACATCGACCATGAGATGAAGGTGGCCGCCGCCTACGCCCTGGCGGGGCTCGTCAGCGACGACGAGCTCAGCGCGGACTACATCATCCCCAAGCCCTTCGACCCCCGGGTGAAGGACGCCGTGGCTGCCGCCGTGGCCCAGGCCGCCCGCGCCTCCGGCGTGGCAAGGATATAAACTCGGCATTTTGCGTATACCCACCAGTAACCTAGACCGGCTGCATAGCCATCATGAACATGGCGCACAAGCATATAACTTCACGTCAGGGGAATGGAATATGGCTAAAAACGAAGGATTGTCGAAAGCAAAAACAGCAAAAAATGACGAGTTCTATACTCAATATGAAGATATACAGAGCGAGTTGAATCACTACGAGGCCCATTTTAAAGGGAAAACCGTACTGTGTAACTGTGATGATCCCTTTGAAAGCAATTTCTGTAAATTTTTCCTGCGTAATTTCAACTATCTTGGCCTTCGGCGGCTGATCTGTACATCATATGGAACTTCTCCTGTCATCGGGCAGCAGCTGTCCCTCTTCGATGATATGGATGAGCCGGTAGTCGTAGGAAACGGCTATGTGATGGACATCTCAGAGGTGCCCATGGCAAACGGTCGCGGCGTTTCCGACGCAGACATCGATGCCTTGCTGCGGTCTAAAAGACGCGGCGTAAAGAAGCTGAAGGGTGACGGCGATTTCCGCTCGGATGAGTGCATCGAGTATCTCAAGCAGGCAGACATAGTGGTAACGAATCCGCCATTCAGTCTGTTTCGTGAGTATTTGGCACAGCTCATTGAATACAGCAAACAGTTTTTGATAATCGGCAGCGTAAATGCTATCACTTATAAAGAGGTATTCCCCCTGATCAAAAACAATATGATTTGGCTCGGGTATAGAAACCTCAACAAGGACATGTACTTCAATGTAAAGAGCGATTATCAGAAATATTTGCTTGAACACAAAAGAGAAGGCTCTGCTTATAGAATTATCAACGGCGTTGTTATGGGGCGGCTGGCATCCGCCTGTTGGTACACCAACTTGGACCATAACAAGCGCCATGAAGAGTTGATCCTATATAAGCACTACTATGGGAACGAGGCAGACTATCCAAAATATGACAATTATGACGCCATCAATGTCGACAAGACCTCAGACATACCTTGTGACTACTTTGAAGACATGGGTGTCCCGATCACGTATCTCGATAAGCACAACCCCGAACAGTTTGATATCATAGGCTCCAGCCGCGACCTGGGAAAGCCGATGTCAGAGATCGCGCCAAAAGGCAGCTATGAGACCGGCGGCCCAAGGTTCTATCTGGCGGTGAACGGTTCACAATCTGTTAAAGTAGAGAGAGAGAGAGAGAGAGAGAGAGAGAGAGAGAGAGAGAGAGAGAGAGCTGCCTAGCAGCGATCTCCTCCCCTCTCACCTCCTCTACCGCCGCCTCTACGACCGAATCGTCATCAGACGCAGGCACAAAGTGTAGCGGTATCATCGGCGTACCGATTACATTCCTGGACAAATATAACCCGGAACAGTTTGAGATCATAGGAATGACGGCCAGTGCGGACACGATGGATACGCCCGTCCAATTGGGCGAAGAGTTCACTGACGTCTACCGAAAACAAGGCGGAACAGGTCACATCTCTGCAAATATGTATGGCGTATGCTATTATGATAAACACGGAAAAGCCCGCGTGCCTTACGGAAGGATTCTCATCAAAAGGAGAATGAACTGATGACGATCGAACCGAGACGAATCAAAATCAGCGAAGTCTTTGAAGGCTACGCAGATAACGGCGACGACGGTGTTTTTGCCTACGGAGGCCGTCTTGCGATCCGCCCCGCATACCAGAGAGAGTTTGTCTATGACCAAACTCAGGCTGAGGCAGTCATCCAGACGGTACTAAAGGGCTTCCCCTTAAATGTCATGTACTGGGTCAAGACTGGCGAGGACCAATATGAGGTACTGGACGGGCAGCAGCGCACGCTCTCTGTCATGCAATACCTGAAGCACCAGTTTCCCATCACATTAGACGGTAATAAATATTATTGGGATGCTCTCCCTGACGACAAGTATGACAGCATCATGAATTATGAGTTCATGATCTACGTATGCGAGGGTGAGACATCTGAAAAGCTCGATTGGTTCCGGGTCGTGAACATTGCCGGGGAAAAGCTGTCAGACCAGGAACTGCGAAACTCTGTTTACACGGGAGAATGGCTCACTGACGCGAAGCGTTATTTTTCCAAGCGGAATTGTGCTGCAAAGGGATTGTCGGACAGATATATAACCGGCGACCCAAATCGTCAGGAGCTTTTGGAGAAGGCACTGAGAGGTATATGCGAACTACAGGGAAAAAAAGAGATAACTGAGTATATGGCACTGCACAAGTCCGATGCCGATGCCGATGAACTATGGCAGTATTTTCAGGAGGCCGTCAGCTGGGTACAGCGCATTTTCCCTTCGTACTACGCAGATATGAAGGGCTTGGACTGGCTTCACCTCTATAACATATATCATACGCGGACCTATAACTCCTCCGTTATGAGTGCAGAGACCAAGAGGCTCCACGAGGATGAAGATGTTCAAAAACTGAAGGGCATCTATGAATACCTTCTCTGCAAGGACACTGACCCCTTTGCCGGGCGGCTTCTCAATCTGCGCGCTTTTGACAAGCGAGATAAGCTTGCCGCCTACAGCCGGCAAGAGGGGATATGTCCTATCTGTCACCAGCACTTTGAGTTTGATGAGATGGAAGGAGATCATATCAAGCCGTGGAGCAAAGGCGGACACACCACGCCGGATAATTGCCAAATGCTCTGCCGGGATTGCAACGCCAAGAAAACTGATAAGTATTGACTGCAAAAACAAAGCAGCCGCGGTGTTTGCTGCGGCTGCTTTGCATATATGTACGTTTCAATTTCTCGCGTGCATGGCCTCCAGCACCTCGTAGCGCTCCATCTGCAGGTGCTTGGTCTCGGCCAGGGCCTGCTCGATTGGCTTCGTCACCAGGTGGCCGTCGTGGGTGCAGACGATGCAGTTGCCCTCGCCCCGGACCAGGGCCATGACGGCGGCGTAGCCCATGCGGGTGGCCATCTCCCGGTCCCGGGCGGTGGGGCTGCCGCCCCGCTGGATGTGGCCCAGGACGGTGACCCGCGGGTCCATGCCGGTCTCCTCCCGGATGCGGTTGCCGATGTCCACGGCGCTGCCGGCGCCCTCGGCCACCACGATCATGAAGTGGGTGTTGCCCATCAGCCGGGACTGGCGGATGCGCTCCACCACGTCCTTTTCAAAGTCCACGGGCCGCTCGGGGATGAGCACGGCGGTGGCGCCCACGGCCAGGCCCACGTACAGGGCCAGGTACCCGGCGTGACGGCCCATGACCTCCACCACGGAGCAGCGCTCGTGGCTCTGCATGGTGTCCCGGAGCTTGTCGATGCACTCGATGGCTGTGTTGCAGGCGGAGTCGAAGCCGATGGTGTAGTGGGAGCAGCCCACGTCATTGTCGATGGTGGCGGGGATGCCCACCACGTCCAGGCCCAGGCGGGACAGCTCCAGGGCGCCCCGGAAGGTGCCGTCGCCGCCGATGGCCACCACCGCGTCCAGGCCCAGCAGCTTGCAGGTGGATACGGCCTTCTGCCGGCCCTCCTCGGTCAAAAATTCCTGGCTCCGGGCCGTATAGAGGATGGTGCCGCCGGCGGCCAGGATGTGGCTCACATCGCTGGACTTCAGCGGCACGAAGTCGCTGAACACCAGGCCGTTCCAGCCCCGGCGGATGCCCACACACTGGATGCCCTGGCTCATGGCCGTGCGGACCACGGCCCGGACCGCCGCGTTCATGCCCGGCGCGTCGCCGCCGCTGGTGAGCACGCCGATGCGCTTGACCTTTTTCTCGTCCATATCTGTCCCTCCTGATGCGCCCATGGCGCTTTATTTTTCACCAGTATAGCACGTTTTCCGCCGTATTCCAAGGGGCAGAGTTGACAGCTTCGCCCCGGCGCGTTAAAGTGTGATTGGTATACTTTTGACTGGAGTGGTTTCCTTGGAAAACGACAACAGCTTCCTCGCCACAGAGCCCGCGGGAAAGCTCCTGTTCCGTCTGGCCGTGCCCACCATCGCGGCCCAGCTCATCAACATGCTCTACAACATCGTGGACCGCATCTACATCGGCCACATGCCCGGCGACGGCGACATGGCCCTCACGGGCGTGGGGGTGTGCATGCCTGTCATCATGTTCGCGTCGGCCTTCGCGGCCCTCATCAGCACCGGCGGCGCGCCCCGGGCCTCCATCTTCATGGGCCGTGGGAACAACGACTCCGCGGAGAAGACCATGGGCAGCTGCTTCACCCTCCAGACGGCGGTCTCCCTGGTGCTGACGGTGGTGCTGCTGGCCTTCCACCGGCCGCTGCTTCTGGCCTTCGGCGCCAGCGAGAACACCATCGCCTACGCGGCCGCGTACATGCGGGTGTACGCCCTCGGCACCGCCTTCGTCCAGCTGACCCTGGGCATGAACGCCTACATCACCGCCCAGGGCTTCGCCCGGACCGGGATGCTGACGGTGCTCATCGGCGCGGTGTGCAACATCGTGCTGGACCCCATATTCATCTTCCTGCTGCACATGGGGGTCCAGGGGGCGGCCCTGGCCACGGTGCTGAGCCAGGGGGTGTCCTGCGTGTGGGTGGTGCTGTTCCTCCGGGGCAAGAACACCATCCTCCGGCTGAAAAAAGACACCCTGCCCATCCGCTGGAAGCTGGCCCTTCCATGCGTGGCCCTGGGCGTCGCGCCCTTCGTCATGCAGAGCAGCGAGAGCGTCATATCCGTGTGCTTCAACTCCTCCCTGCTCAAATACGGCGGGGACGTGGCCGTGGGGGCCATGACCATCCTCACCAGCGTGATGCAGTTCGCCATGATGCCCCTCCAGGGCCTGTCCCAGGGGGCCCAGCCCATCATCAGCTACAACTACGGCGCCCGGAACGCCGGGCGGGTGAAGCAGGTGTTCCGGCTGCTGCTGACCGTCAGCATGACCTATTCCACATCCCTCTGGGTGCTCATCCAGCTGTTCCCTGGCGTCTTTGCCGGCATCTTCACCCCGGACGCGGCCCTCATCGCCTTCGCCTCCCGGGCCCTGCGCATCTACTGCGGGGCGGCGCTGCTGTTCGGCATCCAGATCGCCTGTCAGATGACCTTCATGTCCCTGGGCAAGGCCAAGGCCTCCGCCATCGTGGCCATCGTGCGCAAGTTCGTGCTGCTGGTGCCGCTGATCTACCTCATGCCCCATCTCATGGCCGACAAGACCGCGGCGGTGTACACCGCCGAGCCGGTGGCCGACGCCATCGCCGTCACCTTCACGGCCATCCTCTTCACCTTCCAATTCAGAAAGACCCTCCGGGAGATATGAGGACATATAGCGAACCGCCGCAAAGCCTAGGCTTTGCGGCGGGCTTTTTTATGGCGCTCCTAATGCTATCACATTATCGAAAAAGCACAGCTTTTCCTCTGAAAACTGATGGGACACCACAAGCAGCAGCTTCCCCGAAATGGAAAGAAGCAGGTCTTCGATCTTTTGCGCTGTGCCTTCATCGAGGTTCGCCAGCGGCTCGTCAAGGATCAGGACGTCCGTATCCCGCAGCAGCGCCCGTGCCAGGCAGATCCGTTTTTTCTCGCCGCCGGAGAGGTTGGCGCCGTTTTCCGTGATGACGGCGTCCAGCGACTGCACGTTGGCGAATCTGTCCAGGCCGAGGCTTTGCAGCGTCTCTATGAGCTTTTCGTCGCTCCCGCCGCCGTACATCGTCAGGTTGTTTCGCAGCGTGTCATGGAACAACACCGCCTCCTGCCTGACGACGGTGATCGCCGAATAGGTGCTGCCATACTCGGTGATAGGCACGCCGTCCACGGTGATCCTGCCGTCCGCGGCATCGTAATAGCGAAGGAGCAAATTGACAGCGGTGGTCTTCCCGCAGCCGCTGGGCCCCTTGAGCAGATACTTTTTGCCCTTTTCCGCCGTGAAGGTAAGATCCTTCAAAAGCGGGCGGTCCGCTGTATATCCGAAAGAGACGCTGTCATAGCAGATATTTTTCCCGACACCGGGCAGCGATCTCGTGTTTGCGCCATCGTTGCTCTGTGAAACGAACCGCTCCATCGCCGCGCAGGACGGCCGGATGGCGATCAGCTGGCGGATGATCTCAGCCAAGGAGATGAGCGGATAGGAGAGCTGGTCGATCATGCCGATGGCGGCGAAAAAATCGCCTGCCGAAAACTCCCCTGATAGGACGAGCCATGTCGAACAGGCGAGGACGATAAAATACGACAGATAGGAGATCAGGGTCGTAATGAGCTGCGCGGCCGCGCCCAAGACCGTATCGCGGAGCAGCTTGTCCATAGTCTGCGTGTTGGACTCGTCAAACCTCAAAAGTATCTGCCGCTCGATGGAAAAATTCTTGATGATCTCAAACCCGCTGAGCCAGTCGTTCACCTTTGCCAGGTTTTCCTCGACCGCTTTCAAATACTCCGCCTGCGCTTTTTGCAGGCGTTTCTCGATGAGCTTGGGGATATAGAGCGGCGTGGTCAAAAGCAGGAGCGTGACGAGCGCGATCCGCCAGTCCAAAAGGAACAAGGCGAAACTGACGAAAACGATCTTCAGCAGGATCTCCCAAAACAGGGGCAGCATCTGGAAATAGCGGGTCTTTATCATATCGGCTTCGCTGGTGTACTTCGCCACATACTCGCCCTGCTGCTTCTCCTTATAAATGACATAGCTCCGCCGGAGGATGCCCGCAAAAATATCGTGTTTCAAAAGCCTCGTACATCCGACAGAAAACCTCGCGCTGGACCGCTTATAGAAGTAGTAGAACAGCACCTCGCCCAGGATAAAACCGATCAGCAGGACCGCATATTTGAGCGTCGCTCCCGTATCCCCGGCGATGGCATGGTCCAAAACGCCGCCCTTGAAGAATTGCAGCGCGACCGCAAAAACCGTGCTGATGAGTACAAAAACCAGAGCCCCTATATAATAGGCGCTGTTCTTGCGCAGATAGTTATTCATTTCCATTATCCTTTCTATTGTTTCGTCTCCCGAAAACGATAGAAGGATAAGTCATATTTCCTTCTATCGCTTAGAAGGAGATACGGCGTTTTACCATGGCAAAGCACCTCCCACAATGTATTTCAATCATTACCAGCCCGCCGCAAAGCCTAGGCTTTGCGGCGGGCTTTTCTGTGTTCAGACGTTCTTTTCCTTTTTGGCCCGGAGGGTATCGGATATCTCCCGGACCCGCTCGTCGGTGAGGGTGAATTTCTTCACAAAAAAGATGAACGCCACTGTGAGGCCCAGGATGGGCAGGATGGTCATGAGCAGCCGCAGGCCCATGATGGTGGAGGCGCTCTGGGCCACCACCTCGCCGGTCTCGGCGGTGTCGCCCACCAGGCCGATGAGGTCCAGGCCGATGCCGGTGATGAACACCGCCACGCCGGAGGCGGCCTTCACCACGAAGGTCTGCATGGAGAAGATGACGCTTTCCTCCCGGCGGCCGGTCTTGAGCTGGCCGTAGTCCACAGAGCTGGAGAGGAACACCGTGGTCAGCACGGTCAGGATGCCGTTTGCCGCGAACACCAGCGCCCCGCAGAGGCACAGCAGGATAAGGTTGGAGCCCAGGCCCAGAAAGCACACCGCCAGGATGAGGGCGTAGCCCCCCATG
>CANQIH010000233.1 GCA_947624035.1 uncultured Oscillospiraceae bacterium
CTGCGCGGCGCAAATACAAGTATTTGCCGGCTTTTGATCCCATTTGAGGCGGGGCTCCGCCCCCCTCAAGCTCCCCCCGCGTCATCCGGGTATACGCGTTTTTCGACAAGCTCGGAGAGCGCGCCTGTGGGCGCGCTCCCTTTTTTGGAGGACATATGGAGAAGATCATTCAGGAGGGTCTCGCGGCCATGGGCATCGACGCCCCGGAGGGCGCGGCGGCGCTGATGGCGGCCTACGGACAGCGGCTCCTTGCGGCCAACGCCGTCACCAACCTGACGGCCATCACCGACCCCGCCGCCGTGGCGCGGCTGCACTTTCTGGACAGCGCCGCCCTGGTATCCATGGCGGATCTCTCGGGCAAGGCCGTGGCGGACGTGGGGTCCGGCGCCGGGTTCCCCGGGGTGCCCCTGCGCATCCTGCGGCCGGACATGGCCCTCACGGTCATGGACAGCGTGGGCAAGAAGATGGACTTCGTCCGGGAGGCCTGCGCCGCCCTGGGCATCGGGGGCGTCACCTGCCTCTGGGGCCGGGCGGAGGAGATGACGGAGTTTCGGGAGCGCTTTGACATCGTCGTGAGCCGGGCCGTGGCGGACCTGACGCTGCTGGCGGAGCTGTGCCTGCCGCTCACAAAGGTGGGAGGCCTCTTCCTGGCCATGAAGGGCCCGGACTGCGGGGATGAGGCCGCCCAGGCGGACTTTGCCGTCCGCGCCCTGGGGGGCCGGGTCCGGGAGATAAAACGGTACGATATCCCCGGCGCGGACGTGACCCACGCGGTGGTGGCGGTGGAGAAGGTAAGGCCCACCCCGCCCCAGTATCCCCGCCGGTACGCCCAGATGAAGAAAAGACCCTTGAGGGGGTGAGAGCATGACCAACGAGGAGATATGGCGCATCGCCCTGGCCCAGTCGGCCGTCGACTGCAACTGTGAGCCGGGTGATTTTCTGCGCGCGGAAAACGTGATCGCCGCCGCCAACGCCGACCCCCGGGCCCGGGCCTATCTGCCCCGGCCGGTGGAGTGCGACCTGGTGTCCTACGGCACCAACGTGGTGGCCCAGGTCAGCGAGCGGGTCCGGGAGGCCGTGACGGCCTACGTGAACGCCTACCCGGCCAGCTTCAGCATGGAGACGCCCCACATCTATGTACTGAACGAGGCGCTGTCCCCCTTTGGACTGAAGGTGTGCTACATCGCGGAGTATTTCCTGCCGGACGTGGACCAGGTGCGGCCGCTGCCCTGCCCCTATGAGCTGCGGCTGCTGGGCCCGGCGGAGTTTGGACCGCTGTATGTCCCCCAATGGAGCAACGCCCTCTGCGAGAAGCGGCGGCAGCTGGACGTACTGGCCGTGGGCGCCTACGACGGGGAGGAGCTGGTGGGCCTCGCCGGGTGCTCCGCCGACTGCGAGAGCATGTGGCAGATCGGCGTGGACGTGCTGCCAGAACACCGCCGCCAGGGTGTGGCCTCGGCACTAACCAGCCGCCTGGCCCTGGAGGTGTTCGACCGGGGGAAGGTCCCCTTTTACTGCGCGGCCTGGTGCAATATGAAGAGCGTCCGCAACGCCCTCAAGTGCGGCTTCCGCCCGGCCTGGGTGGAGATGACCGCCCGGAGCTTCGAGCACGTGGAAGAACTGAACCGGAGATGAAAACGAGGCGGCACAGGCCGCCTCGTTTGGCATTTTCCCCGGATTCTACCGGCAGTTATTCCACTACAAAATGCATAAATTTCTGAAAGAAAGCCCGCAGTTCATTTGAACTACGGGCTAATTGGTTTCTGCTGCATAACAGATTAATGGTCTGCCTACTCACCACGCAAATCGATAAAAGGAAGGTTGAAAGAATTATACGGAGAACTATTGGTTACTACGGCTATGATTGGACGTATGTAGCCAACGAGCAGCGCTGCGGCGTTTTTCTTCAGCATCTGCTGTATTGTTTCATAAGGAAGGGTCTCGTCACATTCCCAATGAAAAAGTGCTTGCTCCTTCACAAATATGTAGAATGGAGATTCAGCGGTCTGTTCACCTACGGCGACAGAGACAGCGACAACTGCCGCATTTTGCTCGTCGTCTGCCAGATCAACCTTTACCGTGGTATTGATTTTCATATTTACCAGATTTTCTCCTTGGAAGCCGTCGTTAACCGTGAACTGCAAATCAAGAAGAACCGGGTCCTGGAACTGTAATTTACTAAGCTTCATGGCTTCTCCTAATAGATACTCAGGCAGCAGCGTCTCCTATGGAAACGACTATTACATACTTAGGCGGTTTAGCATAGACGTTACGCTTGACACATGAAGATGCGATCAGTGATTTGGTTATTTCGTCGCTGTATAACTCCGACTGATTCTCTGGTAAGTTCTCCGCAGCATCATAAAATTCATGATCGCTCATATGGAGAGGATGATAAGGAAAGTCTGTACTATAGAAGATTTCTTCATTCCTGGGGTATGCAGGGACGATTAAATCTGGAATATCAGCAATAAACCCATCTTCCGAGTCAAATATCGTTATACGATTAAACGTGGACTGAAGATTTAACGATGGTGGATTCAGTACATGACGCACAAAATCCAAGGATGTATCGTCTGATAGGATAATCCTATCGTTATCATATCTTATCATAGAGGTCTTCCTTTCAGAATATATTATGGACATGCATATTGCCATGTATTCATAAGGCTTAGGTCGTCCCCAAGTCCAGATACATCGGCATAACGAAGTCCCCCGATGCGATGTTCTTGAAAGATTGAAATCCGTGACGTTCGTACCAGGAAACTATTTCGTCATTTGAAAGCGCATCTATGAAAATAAACCTAAATGGTATGGACTTGTGGTAAATACTCAGATGCGTGATGATAGACTCTAATATAGCAGTGCCTAGGGTTTGCCTTTGAAGATTGCGTTTGACAGCCAAGAACTTGAGCTCAACAGCGTAAAAAGAAAACGGTCTTCCAATATCAATATCGCTTAATTCATCTGGAAGGGTCTTAGGATTGATTTCGTGCATACATAGGCAATAATAACCAACGACACCGAGCGCTTTTTCGGAGGCTTCATACGCATAGACAATGCCTAAATTGCTTTGAAAGAACGCATTTCGGATTTGAAGGTCAATGCTCTCGTTCCCGCAAGTAAAATCGAGAACCTCGTTATGCACCTTTTTGAAGATGAGCTTTGCCATATTATTTCTGTCTCTTCTGCTTTGTGCAATTTGCCTAACAAGACTTCATTTTCGATGGTCTTTCTTTTGTGTGGCTATTATAATCTCATAATGAGAAGTTGTCAAATGATTCTATGCATACGAGAAATGGATGAGAAGTAGTGTTTTTTGTGAAGCTGCTTTTCGTTTTCCCCGGATTCTACCGGCAGTCGGTTGCGGAAACGGGGCCAGTCCGGTACAATAGCGGCGAGGTGAGGCGCATGTATGAGATCGACCGGGCCGCCTTCGGCGGCTTCGTGGCCCGGCTGCGGAAAGAGCGGGCCATGACCCAGAAGGACCTGGCCCAGCGGCTTTTCGTGTCGGACAAGGCGGTGTCCAAGTGGGAGCGGGGATTGAGCCTACCGGACGTGGCGCTGCTGATCCCCCTGGCGGAGGCATTGGGCGTCACGGTGACGGAGCTATTGGAGGGGCGGCGTCTGGAGACGGAGCCCATGGCCCCGGACGACGTGGAGGCATTGGTGAAAAAGGCCATCCATCTCTCGGAGGCCCCGGCCAGCCGGGGCGGGCCGGACCGGAGGCGGCAGGGGCTATCATACGCCGCCGCGTTGGTCCTGGCGGCCGCTGGGACGGCGGCGCTGCTGTGGGCCCATTGGTTCGACGACGCTTTCTGGTCCAGCGCCTTTCTTATCGCGGTGCTCAGCGCCGTGTTCGGCGGGTACTTCTGCCTGCTGGCGCCGGCGGCGCTGCCCTGGTACCACGACGTGTCGGACCTGTCCTTCGTCTACGACGGGCCTTTCCGCATGAACGTGCCCGGGGTCCGGTTCAACAACCGCAACTGGCCCCACGTGACCGCCTGGATGCGGCGCTGGTGCCTCGGGTCCCTGGCCCTGGCCATGCCGCTGTACGCGCTGGCGCGGCAGGCCGGCCTCTGGGGGGCCTACGGGCTTCTGGGGCTGTGGCTGGCGGGACTGTTCCTCTGCATCTATATCGCCGCGAAGCGGTATGAATAAAAAAAGCAGCCGGTCTCCCGGCTGCTTTTTGCTGTTTGAAGTTCAAGCCCAAAGGTTTTCCGGGTATATCCCGGCGGCACGCATGTCCGCCAGCGCCTGCTGCAATGCCGGCAGGTCCGCCCGGTAGGTGACGCCGTGCCACACCTCGTCCGTGGGCACGATGGCCACCCGGTCCGTGCCGGCGGCCAGCCGCTGGTTCACTACGCTGGGCAGAAAGAACTCCGCTTTGGCGGGGTTCTTCGGCATGTCCCCGGCGAGGAACTTTGTGAGACTATCCCCCACGGCGTCGATGAAGCTCCGCTGGAAGCCCCAGGTGTTCAGGCTCACCAAGGTGTCCGGGGCCAGGGCCGTCCAGGTCTGGCCGCCGTCGGTGGTGTAGGAGGGAGCCTCCGGGGGACCCTGGATGGCGGTGAGCTCCGTCACGGTCTCCATATAGCCGTCCGGTCCCTCGGAGCAGACGCCCCTGGCCACGGTGCCGTTTTCCGTCAGGGTGTTGCGAAGCTCATAGGCCACCAGGGCGTGGGTGTGCTGGTCCCGTTCCTGGGACAGGAAGCCGTACAGTGCCTGGAAGGCGCCCCGGCCGTAGAAGTCGTCGGCGTTGATGACGGCGAAGGGCCTATCGATGAGGTGCCGGGCGGCGTACACCGCGTGGGCGGTGCCCCAGGGCTTCTGCCGCTCCGCCGGGACAGCGAAGCCCGCCGGCAGGTCGTGCAGGTCCTGGAAGGCGTACCGCAGGTCGCACCTCGACCCGATCCTATCCCCTACCAGGGCCCGGAAGTCCGCCTCGATGTCCTTTTTGATGACGCAGACCACCTTGTCAAATCCGGCGCGGATGGCGTCATAGGCGGAGTAGTCCAGGATCACCTGTCCGGCCCCGTCCACGGCGGTCATCTGCTTCAGTCCTCCAAACCGGCTGCCCATCCCGGCGGCCATGATGATCAGCATAGGCTTCATTGCGATGCCTCCTTGGCTCATGGTATGACCATCTTACCATACGCGGCATGATTTGGCAATGGCCCGGGCCGCCGCACGGGCCCCGAGCGGGCATACTGGACAGGGGACGGACGTGAGTTTAGCACTCGCAAAGTTTGAGTGCTAATTCTTTACAATTCGTTCACAGATACACATAAATTTGTTCACAATTTATGTGTATGATACAGACAAATCAAAGAGATGGAGGTACAAAACAATGTTTGATATGATCCCCTTTACCAGCCCGAAGATGTACCAGTCCGCCAGCGACTGGGACCCGTTCCAGGAGTTTTTCGGCGCGGTGACCCACTCCGCCGCCACGGATATCCGCGAGACGGACAAGGAGTTCGTCATCGAGACCGAGCTGCCCGGCTATGACAAGAGCGAGATCGCCGTGAACATGAAGGAGGGCGTGCTCACCGTCAAGGCCGAACACCAGGAGGACAACAGCTCCAGCGAGGGCTATATCCGCCGGGAGCGGACCCAGAAGACCGTGGAGCGCCGGTTCGAGGTCAGCGGCGTGGATGCCGCCGCCATCCGGGGCGAGTACGTCAACGGGGTCCTGAAGCTGACGCTGCCCAAGCTGCCGGAGGTCATCCCCCAGCAGTATCAGATCGAGATCCAGTGACGCAAGGCAAAAAATGCCGCCGCAGGGAATTTCTCCGCGGCGGCTTTTTTGCGAAAAAAGCCTTGCACATAGGGCCCCGGTGCGATATAATGTGATTGCGAGACAGACATTAACGGCGGGACGCAAAAGGCACTGCCAGGCGCGCCCTGTGCAGAGAGGCCGGCCTCCGGCAAGGAAAAAGGGACAAGCGGTGCGCGAGCATAGCGAGGCTCTTGGACGGAGCCGGGGAATGGCATTTTTTGCACCGGTCGTGTCTGTCACGACAGGAAAGCCTTTGCAAATGGGAATGGGAAGGGCCTGTTTGCAAAGGCCAGTACTGTTTTTTGGGACAAAATGAAAAGCGCGGCGGGAGCCGCGCGTTTTTCATTTTGTCCGCTTTTTCAGAAGGACCAACCCGGTCATGTCCGCCAGGACCCAGCCGATGGGGATGCTGGCCCATATGACCCGGCAGCCCAGCGCCGGGGCCAGGCCGTAGGAGAGCGCCACCCGGGCGCCCAGGGATATGACTGTGAGGGCCACGGACACCCCGGGCCGCTCCACCGCCCGGAAGTAGCCGTAAAAGAGAAAGAGAAAACCGATGAGGCAGTAGAAAGCCCCCTCGATCCGCAGGTACCCAGCCCCGATGGCGATGATGTCCTCCTGTCCGGTGAAAAGGCCCATGAGGGGCCGTGCCAGCAGGCATATCAGCGCGCTCACCGCCAGGCAGAATATGAGCACCGCCGCCGCGGCCTTCCGCAGGCCCGCCCGGATGCGGCCGGTCTCCCCGGCCCCGTGGTTCTGGGCCACGAAGGTGGAGAAGGCGTTTCCGAAGTCCTGGACCGGGGCGTAGGCGAAGGCGTCCACCTTCACCGCCGCGGCGAAGGCCGCCATCACGGAAGGGCCGAAGCTGTTCACCAGCCCCTGGATCATCAGGATGCCGAAGTTCATGATGGACTGCTGCAGGCAGGTCAGGGCCGAGAGGGAGAGGATGCGCCTTCCGGCGGCGCCGTCCAATACGGCGCTGGCCCGGCTGATGCGCAGGGCCGGGTCCCGCCGCCGGGCGCACAGCCAGAGCCCAAGGCCGGACACGTACTGGCTCAGCACCGTGGCGGCGGCCGCTCCCCGGACGCCCCAGGCGAATACCGCCACGAACAGCACGTCCAGAGCCACGTTCATCACCGACGAGACGCCCAGCAGGAGCAGCGGTGTCACGGAGTCCCCCAGGGCCCGGAGGCTGCTGGCGTAATAGTTATACAGGAACGAGGCCATGAGCCCGGCGAAGATCACCAGCAGATACTGCCGCATCTGGCCGTACACCGCCACCGGCACCCGCAGAAAGCCCATGATGCCGTCCAGGCCCAGATACACCAGCGCGTTCATCACCAAGGCCACAGCGCCGGTCATGCAGAAGGCCATGAAGTGGCCCCGGGCCATAGCCGCCCGGTCCCGCCGCCCGAACTGGATGGAGAGGTAGGCCCCGCTGCCCATGGAGAGGCCCAGCAATATGGACGTGAGTAGCACCATGAGGGAGTAGGCCGAGCCCACGGCGGCCAGGGCCGTGTCCCCGATGAAACGGCCCACGATCACCGTGTCGGCGATGTTGTAGCACTGCTGCAGCAGGTTCCCCGCCACAAGGGGCAGGGAGAAGCGCACCAGCGCCGGGACGATATCCCCTTTTGTCAGGTCGACGGTCTTCATAGGCAGGGTGTGAACAGGTATGGGTTTCCCCCTTCAGACCGCCGCCAAAGGCGGCGGCCAGCTCCCCCGAGGGGGAGCCAAGGGGGTGCAGGGTATACTGCACAGGGCTGGACTAGTGCCGAGCCAGCGGCCCCCTCTGACGAGGGGGCTGTCGAGCGACAGCGAGACTGGAGGAGAGACTTTAACCGCTTTAATATCTCTCCCTCCGTCTCCGGCTCACGCCGGAGCCACCTCCCTCGTCAGAGGGAGGCATGGGTGCGGCAGTCGTCCAAGCTTCCGCCGACCCCCTTGCCTCCCCTTGGGGGGGGGATGGTCCAGTGCCGACCCCCTTGCCTCCCCTTGAGGGGAGGTGCCCCCGAAGGGGGCGGAAGGGTGAAAGGTCAGCAAACTGCCCTCTCCCGGGTCCCCCCT
>CANQIH010000234.1 GCA_947624035.1 uncultured Oscillospiraceae bacterium
ACAAGAAGATGGTCTACCGCATGGGCCGGAGCTTCTACCCCGTGCTGCTGGAGGCGGGGGTGAAGATATATGAATACACCCCCGGCTTCGTCCACGCCAAGGCCAGCATCGTGGACGACGTGCTGTGCACGGTGGGCACGGTGAACCTGGACTACCGGAGCCTTTTCCTGCACTTTGAGAATAACTCCCTCTTCTACAAGGCCTCCCTGCTGAAGGACCTGAAGGCGGACTTCCTGGCCACCCAGGAAAAGAGCCGGGAGCGGACGCTGGACAACATCGACGGCGGCTTCTGGCACTGGCTCGTGGACGGCGTGCTGCGCATCTTCTGCCCCCTGTGCTAAAAAGCAAGATAATATCCCTTGACAAATTATTTGTCAAGGGATATTATCTATCCAGGAGGTGGTATCCATGGAAGAGATCGCACGGATGCAGGAGCATCTTCTGCTGATACGCCGGGCGGTGGGCTGGACGGCGGAGGAATTTGGGGACCGCATCGGCGTCACCCGGCAGACCATCAACAACATCGAGAGCGGCCGGAGCCGTCTCACCAAGACACAGTACCTGGCCATGCGCAGCGTCCTGGACGCGGAGATACTTCGGGCGCCGGAGGACACCGGCATGCTCCGGGTGCTGCTGGACGTGCTGGTGGACCGGCCGGAGAACTACAGCGCCGAGGAGCGTGACAAGGTCCTGGAGAACGCCAGCATGCTGGCGCCCTCCATCCTGGCTGGGACCACCACCCGGGCCAAGGTCTCCGGGAAGATGCTGAAGGACCTGGGCGCCCTGGCCGGGCTCAGCGCGGGGGCCCTGCTGGGCACCCTGGGCCTGGGCGTGGGGCTCAGCTCCTGGCTGGGCAAGGCCGTCACCGGCGGAAAGATCAAGCTGAGAAAGTGACACGTGAGCGCGGAGAGCAAAGGAGAGAGACATGGGACTTCCAAATGACTGCGGCCTGGCGCTGCGGGCGAACTGGCCCAAGGGCCCCCGGGACCTCATCACCGACGTGCCCGGGGTGGCGGTGGGCCACGCCACGGTGCGGGCCGAGGGCGTCAACACCGGCGTGACGGCCATCCTGCCCCACCGGGGCGACCTGTTCCGGGAGAAGGTGCCGGCGGCCTGCTGCGTCATCAACGGCTACGGAAAGAGCGCCGGTCTCGTGCAGGTGGAGGAGCTGGGCACCATCGAGTCGCCCATCATGATGACCAACACCCTCAGCGTGGGCGCGGTGCTGGACGCCACGGTGCGGTACATGCTGGAGCGGGGCCCCGCCATCCAGTCGGTGAACTGCGTGGTGACCGAGTGCAACGACAGCCGCTTGAACGACATCCGTGGCCTGCACGTGACCGAAGAGCACGTCCGCCAGGCGCTGGCGAACTGCGGCGAGGACTTTGAGGAAGGCGCCGTGGGCAGCGGCGCCGGGATGGCGTGCCTGGGGCTCAAGGGCGGCATCGGCTCCGCCTCCCGGGTGGTACCCCTGGACGGGCAGGACTACACCGTGGGGGCCATCGTCATGTCCAACTTCGGCCGGGCCGGGGACCTGGTCATCGGCGGCCGCCGCTATGACACCCGCCTCGCGGCGCCGGAGGCCCGCAAAGACACCGGCTCCATCATCATGGTCACCGCCACGGACGCCCCCCTCAACGAGCGGCAGCTGAAGCGGGTGGCCCGCCGGGCCATGATCGCCCTGGGGCGGGTGGGCTCCTTCTGCGGCAACGGCAGCGGGGACATATCCATCGCCTTCTCCACGGCGGACACCCGGCCCAGCGACAGCGACAGGAGCATCCTCACGGCCCGGCTGCTCCACGAGGACAGCATCGACACGGTGTTCGAGGCGGCGGTGGAGGCGGTGGAGGAAGCCATCGTAAGCTCCCTGTACCACGCCGGGACCACCGCCTGCGGCGACAGCCGCTTCCTGGGCCTGCGGGAGTTTCTGCGGACCTACGGCGACCGGCTGCAATAACGCAGATACTGCACATCGCCGGAGAGGCATCCTCTCCGGCGATGTGTATGTATCAGGAAGTTGTCAAAGCCACCGCCAAGACCAAAGCCTCCCTCTGACGAGGGAGGTGGCTCCGGCGAAAGCCGGAGACGGAGGGAGAGATATTCAAAACTACATTTTTCTCTCCCTCAGTCAGCGCTGATGGCGCTGACAGCCCCCTCGTCAGAGGGGGCCTTTCGAGCGGTGTCGCTTTCAGCGGCAGTTCCCCCCGCAAAGGGGAAGTCTGTCATATCCTGCTGCAAAACTCGATGATCTCATCTTTTCTTTGCTCCACGGCATCTTTATATTCCACGGAACATAGACCCAGCCTGCCGCAGCATTCTATCTCCAGATGCCCATAGAAATGCTCGATGCTTTCAAAAATGCGCCGGCACTCCCCCATGCTCGTTCCTGTCCTCAACGCCACTACATGACCTTTCTTTCCCGCACTTAAAGCAGCGTGTGGTTCATGGGTATTACACCATGGTGTGCATCTGTCGATAAAGGCCTTGAACTGTCCCGGAATATCCGCCCAATAGGAGGGCGATACGGATATGATAACGTCCGCCCACTCATAGTGCTCGATGATCGATCCAACGTCATCGTCCTGGACACATTTTGCGGTACGGTGGCACGTCCTGCATCCTTTACAAAAGCTGAAATCGAAATCGTCGATACATATGCTTCTGACATCATATCGTTCCTTGAGGCACGTTGATATGATCTTTACGATCTCCGCGGTCGCTCCATCCCTGACGGGGCTGCAGTTGATCACCAAAGCCTTCATCATCTCTGCCCTCTCCAAAACTCTGTTCATCGTTCCATCATCTCAGCGGCTGGAAGCTGCGGACCCATTTCTTTGCCGATCTCTTCAAGAAAAGTCTCCATAAATGCGTGCCGTGATGCCGCTATGCGTTTTGCCTCATCCGTATTCATCTCGTCTTTTAGCAATAACAGCTTCTCGTAAAAGTGCCGCAAGGACATTTCTATGGACCGGCCGCATCTGCCGCCATAAGCAAACGTCCGCGCGATCCCGACCGCGCCTATCGCGTCCAGTCTATCTGCGTCCTGCACGATCTTTCCCTCGATGCTTTCAGGCGCTCTACCCCTGTTCTTACTAAATGAAACGGCATTGATGATACCGCATATCTGTTCGATCGTCTCTTGCTCAACGTGCTGCGCTTCCAGAAAGCGCCGGGCATTTGCATTGTTTTCCGAAGCGAATAATTTGTGGTCATCCACGTCGTGCAGCAATGCGGACAGAGCGATCACCTGCCTATCGCAATGCGGGCAGCATCCCGCGATGTGCATAGCGTTTTGATATACCCGCATAGAGTGGTCCACATCATGCCCGTCAACGTTATCCTTGAAAATACATTCTATATACTTGACCGCCGCAGCTATCGTTGTATCATCCATACTTGACCCCCACCGTTTCCGTCTCAGCGCGACCGGGCGGCCTGCCGCCCTTCCGCCGTCAGTCCGCCGCGAGCGTTACCGTCACGTCTCCGTTCGACAGCAGCGCCCGCATCCCGGCGGCGTCCTGGTCGGTGATGCGGCCCAGGCGGGTGTAGGCCCAGGAATTGGAGCCGTAGAACACCACCATCTGATCGCCGGAATAGAGCACGATGTCCCCGGCCTGAGTGGTGGCCTGTACATCATTACGGGGCAGGCTCTGGCCGATGTCCCCCACCTGCTCAAAGCCGCCGTACATGGACATATGTATCTCCAGCGGCCCCTCCGCGCACAGCGCCGCCAGCGCCTCCACGGACTCGTTATCCTCCCACGCCACGGTGACGGGCGTGTCCCCGATGGTCATTTTCATGTCTGCAACAACCTCCTCTGTGACCAGCTCCTGGTCTGTCCCGCTCTCCTGCCGGGCGGTCCCGCATGCGGCCAAAAGCGCCAACGCCAGTATGACCGGCAGCAATATGGTTTTTCTCATGCCTGCATCTCTCCCGGCGTCAGCCCAGGGCCCGGTCGATCTCCGCCATGGCCCGGGCCATGGCGGCGTCCGTATCCGCACCAGCCACGTCCAGGCTCTCCGCGGCGAAGCACCGCACATCCGGGATGCCGTGGTATGTCTGCGCCAGGGCGCGGACGTACTGCCAGCCCAGGTCGTTGTACGCGAAGGGACCGCCGCAGGTGGTGACGTACAGGAGCCGTTTGGCCCGGCACATCCCGGCGGGGACGCCGTGTTCGTCGTAGCGGAAGGTGAGGCCCAGGACCATGACGGCCTCGTAATATATCTTCAGCGCCGCCGGAAAGCTCAGGTCCCAGCATGGCGCCGCCACCACGATCTCGTCCGCCCCGGCGTACTGCCGGGCATAGCGGAACATGGGATGGGAATAGTCCCCGGCCCGCACCAGATCATCCCGCAGCGCCAGGGTCCCGGCGTTCAGGGGCCGGATGTCCTCCCGGGCCAGGTCCGCCTCTTCTATCTCGCCGCCCAGCCGGTCCAGGACCCGCCGGGCCAGCGTCAGCGTCCTGGACCCGGGCCGCAGGCACCCGTTGACGAATAAGACCTTGTTCATCGGTCCGCCCCCTCTCTGGGATGGTATTGTATCACCGCCCCGGTCCCGGGGCAAGGGCAGCGGGGCAGATACTATAGATTAAACTTATCCTAGATGTTGTGTATAATATGCCTAGATGTAAACTTAATGAATATCAACACCAACAGCCTTGTGTCCATCACCGAGGCCAATCAGAACTTCTCCAGAGTGGCAAGGCTTGTCGACGAGACGGGCGCTGCCGTCGTTTTGAAAAACAACATTCCTGCTATCTGATCGTGGAATTCAGCCAAGCAGAGGCGAAGCAACTTGCCACCGACAAGGATATCATAAGTATTTCCAAGCGCCTCATCGAGAACCACGCCTTTGTAGTCTGCACAAGCGCAGCAGTTGGCCAACCGCTCTCTTATCTTAACAGGAATCTTTTTTCATCGCCATAGGCTCTTTTGAACCACTCGCCCAGAGAGTGGTTTTCGGGTTACAAAAGGGCCGGAGGGGTTCGCTCCCTCCAGCCCTGTGTTTTTAATAGTTGGACTTCTTCAGGTTGCACTTCGCGCACAGCATCTGTCCGTTATCCAGTGTAGTCTTGCCGCCCTTGCTCCACGGGATGATGTGGTCACCATGCATCTCCTTGAACTCGAACGGCAGGCCGCACATAGCACACTTGCCGCCTTGCCGGTGGTACATGGTAACCCTGTCGGCCTCGTCAAATGCTCTCAGGTTGAGAATCTTAGCCTCACCTGTCAGCAGATACTCATAGATGTTTGACTTCTTCTGGACTTCGTTGTCGGCCATCAGCTCCTTCACCCGTTGCTGTAGCTCATCCGGGTCCAGGTGGTCGTCCTTGTGGTGGTTATAGAGCAGGCCCCACTCCACGCCCTTCATATTCGAGTTATACGGCCCGAACGTCTTAGTGACCCACTTGAAGACGTCCTCATAATACTTCCAGAGTGCATCGGCGCTGGCGTCTTCTCTGTGTGCCATCATGTACTGGTCGACTGCTTTCTTGCCGGTGATGCCCTCAGCATCAGCGGCCCATCTGAACACGGTCTCCAGGTACTTCTGCCGGATGTAGTCCCCGGACATGTACTTCCCATAGTGCTTATGCGCGGGACAGTTGCGGCGAGAAAAGGCGCTCTTGGCGTCAGTTAGCCATGCAGAGTGCAACACTGCGTTCCGTATCTCCTGGTCTTCCAGAGCAACTCCTGCCAAATTGATGACCTGGAACCAGTCGATTTTCTCCTCATCGTCTCCCTCGCAGACATAGACCTGCAACGGGTATTCCTCGAACTTCTGGGCCTGTCCCTCGTACAGGTTGGGCCGGTTGACGATGTCAAACTTGCCGGGGAGCGTCTTGGACGGTATCTTCACGCTGAACATGTTGCGCGCATATCTACAGATGGAGATGATGCGCTGCTGACCGTCCAGTACTTCATACGAGCCGTCTGGCCTCAGTACGAAGTACATGATGCCCAGCGGGAACCACTGGAGCACGGAGTTGATGACGGCGTCCCGGTGCTTGTCATCGTAAACATACTCCCGCTGGTACTCAGGGCGCACATCTAGCTTACCACCCCAGGCTACAACGCGGGATGTCTCTGTGTCCTCGTGATAGCCCTTGATGAGCTCCGAGACCTTGACTTCCATCTTTGAGATATGCATCAGTCCTCGCCCTCCTTCTTGTCCTTGCGGCGTATCAGTATACGGCCATACGGGACTTTAGCCTTGCCGTCCTGGTCATAGTAGCACACTCCGTACATGTTCGCTGAAAAATGCCCGGTTCCGCCCTGACTGCGATAGACCTGAATGAAGTCTTCGCCCAGTTGAACAGGCTTGTCCATTGTATCAGCAGATGCTGTCATGCCCAAGATCTCGAACTGCTCCGGGCAATACTTATTCATGAACGTAATAGGAACACCCATCACGCCGTAATAGTCGCCAGGTACCTCCGTCGTCTTTGATACTTCGATAGCGTCATAGTTGTCATAGTGTGGGTACTTCTCCTCGTTGCCGCGGTAGTAATTACCGCGCATGTCCAGCGTCTGGTGCCTCTTTGGTATATCCAAATTTGTGAACCACATGACGCCAGAGACACGGATGAGCCCTTCTCTATGATTAGATGATACGGCATAATCCTCATACGGCGCACTGAAAAAGCCAATGTTCCCATCAAACCCATAGCCGAGCCACATCTTATTGTCTTTCAAAAGCGGGAATATCTCTTTGTAGGTGATGGCGTTTTGGTTGCCGATAATGATGAACTTCTTGTTGTACTCCATCAGTTGGGCAACGTACTCGCGGAACAACGAGAAGGGCGGATTGGTCACCACGATATCGGACTGCTGCAATAACTCAATACAGGCAGCAGAACGGAAGTCGCCGTTGCAGGGGAGTTGCTTCACGGTCGGCTCGTCATGGATGTCTATGTAGCCGTCACCGTTCGTGTCTTCGGTTATTTCCAAAGAATAGCTGTAGTTGGCAGCATCCGGCTCGTAGTGGGTAGCTATCAGCCTTTTCAACCCCCACGGCTTGAAGTTGCGGACGAAAAACTGCCAGAACTCAGACGTCACGGGGTCGTCACAGTTGCAATATACGACCTTGTCCCGGAAGTGGTCAGCATAGTGGCAGAGTTCGTTCTCTATGTCCACCCGCTGGGTGTAGAACTCATCTTTTTTGGCTTTCTTCGCGTTGCCGAGGTTTTTGTTCCTGGCGGCCATATGTGCATCCCCTCACTCGTATATGTTTTCCTTATTGTAACACATTGGCCAAATCTGAGCAACAAAAAAAGACCCAGAACACTTACAGCCTGATGCTGCAGATGTTCCGGGTCCTAGTGTTTGACCTTGTCATGCATATGATCATGGAAGTTGCGCAAGCTCTGGGTTGTGCCGGATAAAAGTGATACTCGTACTGAACAAGTCCTCACAACTTCTTGGTCTGCGAGATACTGAGATTGCTGACGTGAACGCCATACCGCTGCATGACCCACTCTTGAATTTCTTTGTATGTGGCGCGTTTGGTCTGTAATTGTGTTTCACCCTCATAGTCGTCTAGTTCGACTATGAGGGCGAATACATTGCGGTATACGCCCAAGCTCATATTGGACATGGTGTTCGTATACCTAACGTTTGGTGGAGCTGAGGGGAATCGAACCCCTGTCCGAAAGCGTTTCCTCGGAACTTTCTCCGGGCGCAGGCGGTTATTTTGCGCTCACGCGCGTTTCCCCTTCCCGGCGCAAGCCGTCACGCGGTACGGGTCAGGTAGCTTCATGATTCATGGTGCGCTCAAAGCTTTGCGCACGCACGGACGCTGCTAGTCGACGCCCAGGTCCCGGGCCGCAGCGCTCCCGGG
>CANQIH010000235.1 GCA_947624035.1 uncultured Oscillospiraceae bacterium
GTGCCGAACACCTCGTCCAGATAGGCCAGGCGCTGGTGGTTGATGTCCAGCACGGTGACCCGGGCGCCCAGGCCCACGGCCATGCGGCAGGCGTTGATGCCCGCGTTGCCCGCGCCAATGATGACCACGTCTGCCTTGTCGCAGCCAGGCACGGCCCCCAGCATGACGCCGCGGCCGCCGTAGGTCTTCTCCAGGTACTTGGCGCCCTCCAGCACGGCCATGCGGCCGGCGATCTCGCTCATGCAGTAGAGGCAGGGCAGGCCCTTGCCGCCCGGGCCCAGGATGGTCTCATAGGCCATGGCGGAGGTCTTGGACGCCAGCAGCGCCTCAGTCAGCTCCTTGTCCGCGGCCAGGTGGAAATAGGTGTAGATCAGAAGCCCTTCCCGGAAGTACTTGTACTCGCACTCCAGGGGCTCCTTGACCTTGACGATCATGTCGGACTTCGCCCAGACCTCGTCAGCGGTGTCCAGAAGGATGGCGCCGTGTTCCGCGTACTCGGCGTCCTCGAAGCCCGCGCCCAGACCGGCGCCCTTCTCCACATAGACGGTGTTGCCCGCGTTGACGTATTCGCCCACGGCGCCCGGGGTGAGACCCACACGGAACTCATTGTTCTTTATCTCTTTCGGCAGACCAACGATCATGATTACTCCCTCCAATTAATTAAAAGATGATCAGATTTGGTTTAACAGTGCGTTGAATGAAAGCGTGAAACAAGATGTCCGATGCTCCGCGATCCCCTCATATATCGCCCCCCGTCTGCACAATGCGAGTCTGGAAGTCATTTCAAATATTTGTTTAATTTTACTAAATCTTACCACTTCTCATCCCGTTTGTAAAGACAAATCTTATCAAAACCACAAATTCCCGCCCCCCCGCCCGCCGATCCATAAAAAAATCTAAATTCTGACGAAATGCCCCCTCCAGCCCCCATCGGAAGCGCTCGTTAATTCTTTATCACGCCATACCTCTCCCATTATTCCGCAAAGTATGGTAAACTGAGGGTGTATAGCAGAGCACGACACATCCGGCAAGCGCTCGCCTTGGACTACTGTCCTATTGGAAAGCCCCCCAATCGCTGACGCAGTGTTGTGTATGGCAGAGAAGTTTTCGCATGGTCCGTCACTAACAGAGCAATGAATCGGAGGAAGCTATGAATAGGTTTGACATCATCAACAGGATCGGTGACAAGTACCGGGTAGGCAACACCGAAACCGGTGAGTTCAGCTATGCACAGGCATTAAAGTCTGTCGGAAAGGATATCAAAGACTATCAAAAGGCCTCTTCAGGTAAACAGCATAAGTTTCTCGACATCCGCTTTGAAAATGAGCGTCTAGCTGTCCTTTTGGAGTGCAAAAACAAATTCAGCCGTTGGGACAAGGCGAAGATCCAAGGCCAGTTGCAGGATTACGTTCGCTTTGAAAAAGCATACTCAGACAAAAAGATCGTAGCCATCCTCGCTGAAACAGATGGTGACGAAGTATGGGTCTGGTATGGTCAGTCAGTGATAATCGACGATGAACACCGGATAGAGGAAGAAACTTCCATCCGTACTTTTGAAGAATATGAGAACTTATGCTTTGGCAAAGTAAATGACAAGATCAAGGTCGTTGATTCCATCAAAACACTCAACGAAAAACTCCATTCCGACGGTATCAACGAAAAGCTGCGCAGCCAGTTCGTAGGTACGTGTCTTCTTGCCCTCAAAAATGGGCTCATATACAAAGACGTCAAAGAAACACTGAATCCCAAAACCGGAAAGAAAATGCCGCCGGAAACGGTCATACTAATAAACATAAAAGGCATCTTAGAGGGATTGCTTACGCGGGGCGGCGACTTAAACAAGGCAGGTAAACTTGCAGTTTTGAATAGCAAAGTTCTAGGAGATCAGGATGTCACTAACCTCACATACGCCGAACTCAAAGATATCCTTCAGTATATTGATGACAATGTCGTTCCATATATAAATGACAAAAGCACTGCGGGGCAAGATCTGTTAAATCTGTTTTTTACCACATTCAATAAGTATGTGGGCAAGTCTGATAAAAATCAGGCTTTTACGCCTGACCATATTTGCGATTTTATGAGCAAAGCTGTCGGCGTCAACAAAAATTCCCGTGTTTTGGACCCCTGCTGCGGGAGCGGGGCCTTTCTTGTTCGGGCCATGACGGATGCTATGGACGACTGTGACACAGAGGAAGAACGCGAGGAAGTAAAGAGGAATCAAATCTTTGGCATAGAGTACGAAGAGGGCGCCTATGGACTATCCTCAACAAATATGCTGATTCATGGTGATGGCAACTCAAATGTTATCCAGGATTCTATGTTCAATCGCGCGAAGTGGATCGAGGACAATAATATCAATATCGTCCTCATGAATCCGCCCTATAACGCTACAAGGAAATTCTGCGACCCAGATTATACCAAAAGTTGGGGCCCAACAAAAAAAGAAGATCCCTCAAAAGGATTACATTTTGTCGAATGGGTAGCACGTCATGTCCCTTCGACATGCAAAATGGCAGTATTGCTTCCTATGCAGGCCGCCATTGGAACCAGCAGCGATGTGAAAGCTTTCAAAAAGAAGATGCTCGACAATTACACGCTTGATGCCGTCTTTTCACTCCCTACAGATATGTTCTACCCTGGAGCGGCAGCGGTTGCTTGCTGTATGATATTTGATCTCTCACAGAAACACGAAAAGGCAAATAGAGAGACATATTTTGGGTATTACAAAGATGATAAATTTATCAAGCGAAAAGGATTAGGGCGCGTTGAACGAACTGATGCGGATGGTAATAGCCTGTGGAACAAGACGGAAGAGCTGTGGCTCACATTGTACAAAAACGAGAAAGTAATCCCCGGTTTGTCCGTGATGCACCGTGTTTCCTGGAAAGATGAGTGGCTTGCCGAGGCGTATATGGAAACAGATTATTCAGCCCTCACTGCTGAAGATTTCCAGAAAACGATCAACGGCTATCTGTCATACTTGGTCAAAGAGGGATATGTATATGAGGCTTGACACTTCAGACTGGAAGCCGTTTTCTGCATCCGATATTTTTGTCCTGTATAATGGCATCGGCATAACGAAAGAAGAAATCGTTGACAACCCCGGCTGTTTCGCAGCTATACAAAGCGGTGCTGATAACAACGGCTGCATTGGATACATAAGCAAAGAGTATTGTAAAACGATGAACTATACCTACGTGGAAGAACCTTGTCTCACTGTAGCGCGGACTGGTTCCGCTGGATTCGTGGCCTATCAGCCGCATGGATGCGTGGTTGGCGATTCCGCCAAAATACTCTTGCTCAAGAGCATTGAGAATAGAAAACCAGCAATCTACTTATTTCTTAGAACGGTATTGATGGCCAATCAATATAAATACACATACGGAAGAAAAGTGACGGAAGATAAGTATCTATCAGACACGCTATTGCTTCCCAGCATCGATACAGAAACGCCCGATTGGGCATTTATGGAAAAGTATATTCTTTCCCTGCATCACAAGCCTGTGAGCACATCAGTTACAAATCGCCCTTCCATTGATTTGAACACAAATACCTGGAAAGAATTTTTTCTTCATCGAATCCTCAATTGCATGATGGGAAACGGGATCGATGCTGTCATGACCACAAGTGATGAGCCTAAATACAACTATGTTTCCCGCGACAGCAATGACAATGGCGTTGTCGGATTTGTCGACGAAGCGGAAGGAGAAGATCCCTTCCCTGCCGGGTCGATGTCACTGGCCTTAGGCGGCAGTTTTTTGGGTTCTTGCTTTATCCAAAAGGAACCGTTTTACACTGCACAAAATGTTGCTGTACTACAAGAGAAAGTTCCTTTAACAAACCATATTAAGTTGTTTATAGCAACACTGATCAGAAATGAATGTAAAATCAAATATCAGGCTTTTGGCCGCGAACTCAATGCACATTTTCGTAAAGATTTTACGATTAAACTGCCTGTAAAGCGCAATTCCAACGGAATCGTATATGATAGGACGCACGAATTCTCTGATGATGGCTATATTCCCGACTGGGAATGGATGGACAAATTCATGAAGTCTTTACCATACAGTGACAGAATATAAAGATGGTACTGCAATGTCGTTGGACATCCCCACAATAAGACCACGCCATCCCGCGTGTGCGGGATGGCGTTCGCTTTATGCCGGGAACAGTGCCTTTTTGATCTGGCCCACGGCGTTCTTTTCGAGCCGTGAAACTTGGGCCTGGCTGATGCCGATGGCCGCCGCCACCTCCATCTGGGTCCGGCCGTCGAAATACCGCATGGACAGTATGCGCTTCTCCCGCTCCCCCAGCTTCTCCACCGCCTCCGTCAGGGCGATGCGCTCCAGCCAGGCGGCGTCCGTGTTCCTGCTGTCGCCGATCTGGTCCATCACGGACACGCTCTCGCCCCCGTCGCTGTACACCGGCTCAAAGAGGCTCACCGGGTCCGATATGGCGTCCATGGCCATGACCACCTCCCCGGGCTGGATGTCCAGGGCTTTGGCGATGTCCTCTACGGTGGGCTCCCGCTGGTGCTCATTGATATAGGCCTCTTTGGCCTGCATGACCCGGTAGGCCGTGTCCCGCAGGGACCGGCTCACCCGCAGGGCGCTGTTGTCCCGCAGATACCGCCGTATCTCCCCCGATATCATGGGCACCCCGTAGGTGGAGAACTTCACGTCCTGGGTCACGTCGAAGTTGTCGATGGCCTTGATAAGGCCGATGCACCCCACCTGGAACAGGTCGTCCACGTTCTCGCCCCGGGCGGAGAACTTCTGGATGACGCTCAGCACCAGCCGCAGATTGCCGGATATGAGCTCCTCCCGCGCCTGCATGTCCCCGGCCTTGGCCCGCACCAGCAGGGCCCGGGTCTCCTCGTTTTTTAGCACCTTCAGCCTGGCAGTGTTCACGCCGCAGATCTCCACTTTGCACTGCATGGACTATCCCCTCTCGTTTCATATCTTGTCAGGCGAAGATAGTCTTTCCATTTCGCTGCCCTTTGATGCACGCGCTAAAACGCTGAACGGTCCGGCGCAGGCTGTCAAAAAGTTATCAGGCGGGACCCCTTTCTTTTTTGGCTGTAATGTGGTAAAATATGTTGCCGAATAATGAACACAGAGGATGTATACCGTTATGGCCAATCCATACAAGACCCGGGAGGGCGGCGCCACCGTCACCGTCTTCGTGCCCTACGACTGCCGCAACAACTGCCCCTTCTGCATCAACAAGCAGGAATACGCCGACATGACCGGCTTCAGCCTGGAGAAGATATGCCAGAGCATCCGCCGCATGGACGGCATCACCCCCCGGTGCGACTTCGTGTTCACCGGCGGTGAGCCCATGGCGAACCTGGAGTCCCTGCAGATCATGCTGGACTGCATCCCCGCCACCCACCGCATCTTCATCAACACCACCCTGCCGGTGTTCGAGGACCAGCCCGCGGAGGAGGTCCTGGCGTTCATGGCGCACAACAGGGACAAGATCACCTGCGTGAACATCTCCCGGCATATGCAGCACTACGTCCAGGAGTCCCCGGACGAGCTCATCGCGAAGCTGCCGGTCCCGGCCCGGGTCAACTGCGTGCTGTGGAAGAACTACCCCGCCCAAAACCTGCCCGCCTTCGTGGAGCGGTGGAAGGGCAAGGGCGTGTCCATCCAGTTCCGCTACGACTACACGGACACCACCCCCGAGAACCTCTACCGGGAGGAGGACGACAAGATCCTCCACGACCTGAAGAAGTACTTCACCTACCACGGCCTGGACGGCTCCCGGATGCGCAACGGCTACCACTTTGAGTACGACGGCGTGGAGATCACCTACCACAAGACCCTGCCCTACTCCACCATCGTGGAGACCGGCCCGGACGGGGTGACCTACGACATCCTCTACGACATTATCATCAAGCAGAACGGCGACATCCACTCCGACTGGACCGGCGTCATGATGGACGTGCCCGCCTACGAGCATGTGGTCTTTGAGCCGGACGACCAGCACTGGATCGAGCGGTGCTGACAACATAAAAAGAACGCGCCTGGCCTTGCGGCCAGGCGCTGTTGCTTTATAATGCGCTTTACTCCTGGAACATGGGGGTGGAGAGGTACCTATCGCCGGTGTCGGGCAACAGGGCCACGATGGTCTTGCCCTCGTTCTCCGGCCGCTTGGCCAGCTCTATGGCGGCCCAGAGGGCGGCCCCGGCGCTGATGCCCACCAAAATGCCCTCGGTGCGGCCCAGCTCCCGGCCCAGGGCAAAGGCGTCCTCGTTCTCCACGGGAATGATCTCGTCGTAGACGCCGGTATTCAGCACGTCGGGCACGAAGCCCGCGCCGATGCCCTGGATCTTATGGCTGCCGGCTACGCCCTTGGAGAGCACCGGCGACGTGGCGGGCTCCACGGCCACCACCTTCACGGAGGACTTCTGCTCCTTCAGGTACTCCCCCACGCCGGTGAGGGTGCCGCCGGTGCCCACGCCGGCCACGAAGATGTCCACGGTCCCCTCGCTGTCCCGCCAGATCTCCGGGCCTGTGGTGGCCCTGTGGGCGGCGGGGTTGGCCGGGTTCACGAACTGGCCGGGGATGAACGCGCCGGGGGTGCTGGCGGCGATCTCATCCGCCTTGGCGATGGCGCCCTTCATGCCCTTGGCCCCCTCGGTGAGCACCAGTTCCGCGCCGTATGCCTTGAGAAGGTTCCGGCGCTCCACGCTCATGGTCTCGGGCATGGTGAGGATGACCTTATAGCCCTTGGCGGCGGCCACGGCGGCGAGGCCGATGCCGGTGTTGCCGGAGGTGGGCTCTACGATGACGGCGCCGGGCTTCAGCTTGCCGCTGGCCTCCGCGTCCTCGATCATGGCCTTGGCGATGCGGTCCTTCACGGACCCGGCGGGGTTCAGGTACTCCAGCTTCGCCACCAGCTTGGCCTTCAGGCCGTACTTCTTCTCCATATTGGTGAGCTCCAGCAGCGGGGTGTTGCCCACCAGCTCCGTAAAGGTCTTGTAGATAGCCATGTCTGTGTATCTCCTTTTCCTATTTAACATACTGTTTTAGTATGTTTTATGCTGTAAGGATATTATACACTGATTCCCGCCGTTGTCAATACCCGGCGGGAAAAGCCGTCATTTTACAGCAAACGCCCCGGCCGGTGAGCCGGGGCGCTGTGTATTTTGCTGTCCGTCAGCCCTTGACGCCGCCGGCGGTGAGGCCGCTGGTCAGGTGCTTCTCGATGCACATGAACAGGATGACCACGGGGATGGTGGCCAGCAGGGACGCGGCGAACAGGTTCTGCCACTCGATCATGTTGAAGGAGGAGAACTGGGTGATGCCCACGGTGAT
>CANQIH010000236.1 GCA_947624035.1 uncultured Oscillospiraceae bacterium
TCCAGCACAAGCTGTCCATCCTCCGGGATGAGAACACCAGCGTGAAGGAGTTCCGGGAGCTGATCAGCGAGATCGCCCAGCTCATGTGCTACGAGGCCACCCGGGACCTGCCCCTGGAGGAGATCAAGGTCCAGACCCCCGTGGCGGAGGCCACCTGCCACCGCATCGCCGGCAAGAAGCTGGCCGTGGTGCCCATCCTCCGTGCCGGTCTCGGCATGGTGGACGGCATGGTGTCCATGATGCCCAACGTGAAGGTGGGCCACATCGGCCTGTTCCGTGACCCGGAGACGCTGGCCCCGGTGAAATACTACTTCAAGATGCCCCCCGACATCGCCGAGCGGGACGTGATCATCGTGGACCCGATGCTGGCCACCGGCGGCAGCGCCATCGCCGCGGCCCAGTTCCTGAAGGAGGAGGGCGTGAAGAGCATCAAGCTCATGTGCATCATCGCCGCCCCCGAGGGCGTCAAGGCCATGCAAGAGACCCACCCGGACGTGGACATCTTCGCCGCGGCCCTGGACGACCACCTGAACGACCACGGCTACATCGTCCCCGGCCTGGGCGACGCCGGCGACCGCATCTTCGGCACGAAGTAAGCCTCCGTACATACGAACGACCGCTCCCCTGTCACTCAGACAGGGGAGCGGTCGTTTTTATTCGATTCACATGCCGGAAGCGCCGTCCCGGCCCAGGAACAGGGCCTTGTCGGCCTGGGCCTCGCACACGCCTCGGGCGCTGGTATGTACCCGCCGGCAGCAGCCGGGGCCGTACATATCCTCCATGACGGCGCAGTACTTGTCGTAGAAGCCGTCCGGCATCAGCGCCTGCAGGCAGCCGCCGAAGCCCACACCGTGGACGCGCCAGCCGCCCCGGCCGGCCAGCAGGTCGTCGGACACCTGGGCGCCCTCCACCAGGGCGCCGGGCATGCCCTCGTCCCGCAGAGCCTGCAATATCCGCCGGGCGCTCCGGCCCGACTGGGTCATGAGCTCCATATACCGCTGTCCGTCCCGCAGGCCCAGGGCATCCGCCATGGCCGCGGCACGGAAGCTCTCGCCGAAGAAGTGGCTGGCGTGGGCCCAGGAGGCCTCGCCCTGATGGGCGGCGTAGGCCTCCTCGAAGGCCGCGCCCCGGACACGGGCCAGAAACGGCTCCCCGAAGGACTGGGCCACCGCCGTCATATCGGTGCCGATCTGGGACGTGGAAGCGCCCCATCCGGCGCTGCCGTCCCCGGGGGCCACCAGGCACAGGGCCAGGCCCATGGCGTCAAAGTCACAGCTCACCGGCACCAGCCGGTTCTCCAGCAGGTCCATATATACGCCGCCGCCTGTGGCGCAGGCCATGGACGTGGCCAGCGAGCTGGGCTTGCCGAACCAGCGGCTCTCCGCCTTCTGGGCCGCCCGGGCCAGGTCCTCCGGGGCCATGGGTCCTTCGGGGGAAAAGGCGGACATGATGTATCCCGTCAGCACGGAAAAGGCGGCCGAGGAGGACAGGCCCCGGCCGGTGGGCAGGTCGCTGAAATAGTGGGCGTCGAAGCCCACGGGTGTCCAGCCCCGCTCCTTGAGCCCGGCGGCCATGCCCCGGGTCAGGGCGTTGGCGGTGCCGATCTCGTGCTCGTCCGGCCACAGGCGGGTCAGGTCCACCTCCACGGTGGGAAAGCCCTCGGACACGATGCGCACCACGGCCTCGCCGTTGGGCTCCGCCTCGGCGGATATGCCCTCGTCGATGGCGGCGGTCATGACCCGTCCCTTTTGATAAGCTGAATGATTCCCGGCCAGTTCTGTCCGTCCGGGACAGAAAAACCGGGTCATTTTCTCGCCTCGGCCCTCCCTGTCGCCATCGCCGCAGCCGGCGCGCGGTCAAAGCGGCGCAGCGTCTCCTGTTCCCGCCGCCGCTCGATGGTAAGCTCCATAAATGGGTCCGCTCCTTCTGTAGGTTTTCCAAATCCACGATTTGATATCTTATGATTCTTGTATATTATATAATTGCTTTATGGGCAAATCAACGTTATAATATGTAATCAAAATTACAAATAAGAACAACGACCGCATCTTGCGTCAGGAGGGATAGACGATGACCGTCAACGACAAACTGAACTTCACCATGCTCTGCGATTTCTATGAGCTGACCATGGGCAACGGCTACCTGGACGCCGGGATGGGCGACCGGATATGCTACTTCGACCTCTTTTTCCGCACCGTGCCCGACGGGGGCGGCTTTGCCATCGCGGCGGGCCTGGACCAGATCATATCCTACATCCAGGACCTGCACTTCGGGCCGGAGGACATCGCCTATCTCCGGGGCCGGGGCATCTTCTCCGAGAAGTTCCTGGAGTACCTGGCAAACTTCAAATTCACCGGGGACATCTGGGCCGTGCCGGAGGGCACGCCGGTGTTCCCCTACGAACCGCTGGTGACGGTCCGGGCCCCGGCCATCCAGGCCCAGCTTCTGGAGACGTACATGCTCTGCGTGGTGAACCACCAGAGCCTCATCGCCACCAAGGCCAGCCGCATCGTGCGGGCGGCCCAGGGCCGGACGGTGCTGGAGTTCGGCTCCCGCCGGGCCCAGGGGGCGGACGCCGCCATCATGGGCGCCCGGGCGGCCTATATCGGCGGCTGCGCCGGGACGGCCTGCGCCATATCCGACCAGCTGTTCGGTGTGCCCGCCGGGGGCACCATGGCCCACGCCTGGGTCCAGATGTTCGACACGGAGCTGGACGCCTTCCGGGCCTACTGCCGCACCTATCCCCAGAACGCCACCCTGCTGGTGGACACCTACAACACCCTCCAGAGCGGCATCCCCAACGCCATCCGGGCCTTTGACGAGATCTTGAAGCCCATGGGCATCAAAAAGTGCGGCATCCGCCTGGACTCCGGGGACCTGGCCTACCTCACCCGCATCGCCCGGAAGATGCTGGACGACGCCGGCTGGACCGAGTGCGCCATCACCTGCTCCAACTCCCTGGACGAGTACATCATCCAGGACCTGATCAACCAGGGGGCCTGCATCGACTGCTTCGGCGTGGGCGAGCGGCTCATCACCGCCAAGAGCGACCCGGTGTTCGGCGGCGTGTACAAGCTGGCCGGCGTGGAGAACCCCGACGGCACCATCACCCCCAAGATCAAGATCAGCGAGAACGTGGCCAAGATCACGAACCCCCACTTCAAGAAGGTCTACCGCTTCTACTCCCGCTCCACCGGCAAAGCCCTGGCGGACTACCTGTGCGTCCACGACGAGACCGTGGACGACAGCGGCACCATCGAGATATTCGACCCGGACGCCACCTGGAAGCACAAGGAGGTCTACGACTTCAAGGCCAAGGAACTGCTGGTGCCCATCTTCCAGGGCGGCGAGCTGGTGTACGATAGGCCCACCCTGCCCCAGATCAAGGCCTATTGCGCGGAGCAGATCGGCACCCTCTGGGCGGAGGTCTGCCGCTTCGAGAACCCCCACCACTACTATGTGGACCTGTCCCAGAAGCTGTGGGACATCAAAAACAAGCTCCTCCACGAGCGGAAGTAAAAACCGGCATATTGACAAAACCTCCGCCATGGCGGAGGTTTTCCAATTTACCGATAAAATAAAGTACCGATAAAACCGATAAATATAATGGTTACCAAACAGTATTAATTAAAATCACTACATTTTATCCCATCAGGATAAGGGCCGTGCTGATTACCTCGACAACGAGTACACCAACTTTGAATACCTGTTGGATTGTTGTCTGTTATGCGCCTCTCCGTCCAGCCAAATTTTATAGTAGGATAAAATACGTGTTCTCCGCATCTTTGTGAACACTGAGGACATGATTTATAATCCCCTCTAGTTTGCGCCTCGGCCAGAGGCAAGCCACAATGTCGACATATCATAGTTTCACCTCACTTTACAAAGATAAAAAGATATTCGTGCGCCAAAAGAAGAAAGCCAGAGTCTGATGCTTTTACAGCCCACTTGTCCGTTGATCGACAATTGTACTGTTCCTTAAGGATTATTTCTTTAATCTTGAATCCAGATTTCTGAAATATATCCATGACTCTGAATCCCAGCGGGAAAACATTGCCGTGCTGTCTGATGTCCCCCATAAGGAGGGCGCAAAAATGGTTTCGCTTCAAAACCCGATTGCATTCTGACGCTACCGTTTTCATTTCACATAAGAACTGTTCAACAGGCAACCTTGATAGATCGCCTTCGATATCAACACTATACCGAATTACATTTGCATAAGGAGGGTGGGTGCAGATCAAATCAATAGCTTCATTTGGTATAAATGATAAGTTTCTGGCATCCGCAACTCTAAAGTATACTTTTCCACAGTTTTCACGTACAAAAGAGCACTTTTCAATACACTTTTTAATGGAATTATGATTAATATCAACACCCAGAACATTGCGGTTCAACAACCGCGCCTCGATCATAGTGGTCCCGCCGCCGACAAATGGATCTAAAACCAGATCATGCGCGTCTGAATATCGGAGAATTACATTTCTAGGAACATATGGGCTCCAATTTCCTCGATAGGTAGAATCGTGAGTTGCCCAGGATCCTCTATCAGGAAAACTCCAAACGCTGGTGCGTTGCAATTCAAAGTTGTCTGGTTCCCACTTGCGCTCTTTCATGCTTACTCACTAATAAGGCCAAGCATCCAGTTTAACCATCCGCCGATTGTAGAGGAACGTCGAATATACGTATTCATGCTTCCAACATTGTATAGATCGCATTTCTTCATGATGGAAACAATCATATCTGCGTCTGGAAGAGAACCGACTGTCATACAGAGAGAAAACACTTCATTGAATACTCGATGCTGCAATATGGCCTTACAAAACTCCAACTGACGTTGCTTGTAATTCATATTCATAATGTGTTTTCCCTGAGTACTCAACGAATACACCGGCTTTCGTCCGTTCCCATGCCGTTTCTCTAAGAGTCCTAAATACCGTGCCGCGTCAGTATAGTAGTTCGTTTGACGGATGTCGAACGCATATTCCTCTGTTACTTGGTCGCGGTCCATCTCTTGGGAATTCAGCAATTCACAAAGGTTAATGACGCGTTCAAAGCGATTAGCCTGAGGAAAAGATACCTCTGGCTCTGGTACAATTGTTACACTCTTTGCCAGATCTTGCAGATCCGACAGTTCGATCTCAGTATCCTCAATAGAGTAATTCTTATGCTTAATCAGCACCAGTGAATTATACGAACCTGGATCTCTAAAGTCATATTCATATAAATTAAAAATGCCGTTAGAATATACTAGAAATACAGGTCGTACTCTTTTCGTAATTCGGTTATTCCAAGTTCTAAATGGGTAGTAAAGTTGACGAATCAAAAAATCATCCGCCAGATCGCGTTTTGCTTCAATTAAAGCAAGGCTGTTGATTCCCTCAAAAGCAGCATCAATTTCGATCTGCGAATTGTTGACATCGATCTCAACTTCTTTGTTTGCTGCGATGTTCTGGATTCCAAATTGAAAATGTCCTGATTTCATTCTCCCGGATACTGTGGGATAAAGAGTTTCCTCACCCAAAAAGTCATACAATATACCTGAAGCAAACGCACAGTTAATGGCCATTGTTTCACTTTGTATATTGTTGGGATCCAAACTTTGCAGATTGGCCGGAAGTGATGCTCGAAAGATAGTCGAATCCAATGATTCAAACGGCTGGTATGTCCGGAAGTTAGAGATGATGTAATCCCCCCGCGATATTGGGAGGATAGAAAGGTTATTCTCAGCAAAAATGTGAGGAAGATTAATACTATGATCGAATTTAGCCATAAGACGTGGCTCTCGAAATTCCTTAATCTTCCCTGAAGAGATTATATATTTTCCGTCTTTCTCAATATGTGATAATATATCATACTTGTCAAACAACAGTTCCCAAGCATTATCATTTTTACGTTTATCTTTTTTATTCATAGTTTCTCACCACCACTTCATCAACTTGGCCTCTTCGTGTGGCATTGGAGTTAATTGCGCGTTTCGCTTTAACTGTGGTGATCTTGTATGCAGCATACTGTTTTCTGATAAATTCTGTTGACGAGTTCGACAACATGAATTTGACTCCTCTGCGATCTAGATCATCGCAACATTCGCGCAGCCGAATCTGCTCAGCTCGGTCAAATCCACCTTTTGCATAACCGGTAAAATTAGCTGTGTCGGAAACAGGATCATATGGTGGATCCAAATAAACGAAGGTTCCTTTCTTTACATTGGCAAGGACTTCTGAATAATCGACGCAGTTAAAGCTGATCGTAGCATTTTGAAAGTATGAACTTACGGCCTTTAGTGTCGGTGCATTAATTATATTAGGATTTTTATAGTGCCCAAAAGGAGAATTAAATTCGCCTGCGTTATTCACTCTAAAAAGGCCATTGTAGCAGGTTTTATTTAAATATATAATTCTTGCCGCACGTTTAATCTTGGAAAGATTATTGTATTGTTCTTTGTCTCTGTCCCAATCTCTCACAAGATAAAAGTGTTCTTCTTCATTGGGGTGCGTTTCCAACTCGGCAATCAATCCGTTGACATCATCACGGATTACTTCATATACGTTTATGAGTTCGGCGTTGATGTCATTAACCACTGCAGTGTTTGGCTGCAACCGGAACAAGACCGCGCCGCCACCCAAAAAGGGTTCGCAGTAGCTTGATGTTGCACCAGAGGGAAGCAACGGCATTAGGTCATCAAGAAGCTGCCTCTTACCGCCTACCCATTTGACAACAGGAGCAACAAGAGGGTTCTTTCGCATTGTAAACACCACCAACTCTGTTAAGATCTTCTTCATTCTATCACAGATACCAAGGAACTTCAATTAAGAAATACATCGACGTTCCTTTCTTCTTGAAAAAAAGCCCCAGGTGATGTATGCTGATATTGATAGTTTGCAATTGAACCCATCGCTGCAAGGAGCAAAACGTGGAAGACAGAAAGACCTGCTACATCCAGGGGGTGCGGGACGGCATACCCATCGGCCTGGGGTATTTCGCCGTGTCCTTCTCCCTGGGCATCCTGGCCAAGGAGATCGGCCTCACGCCCATCCAGGGGTTCGTGATGAGCCTTTTCAATAACGCCTCCGCCGGGCAGTACATGGGCCTCACCATGATCGCCGCCGGCGCCACCTACTGGGAGCTGGCCCTGGCCACTCTGGTCACCAACGCCCGGTATCTGCTCATGAGCTGCGCCATGAGCCAGCGCATGGACCCGGCCACGCCCTTCCGGCACAGGCTGTTCATGTCCTTTGACATCACCGACGAGCTCTTCGGCATCACCATCGCCCGGCCGGGGTACTTAAGCCCCTGGTACATGTACGGCGGCATGACCCCGGCCATCCCGGGCTGGGCCTTGGGCATGGCCATCGGCACCCTGGCGGGGAGCGTGCTACCGGCGCGGGTGGTCAGCGCCTTCGGCGTGGCCCTCTACGGCATGTTCATCGCCATCTTCATCCCCCCCGCCAAGAAGGATAAAGTCGTGGCGGTGCTGGTGGTGCTGGCCTTCCTCACCAGCTGGGGCTTCGCCCGTCTGCCCATCGGGGCGGCCCTGTCCGACGGCACAAGGACCATCATCCTTACCGTGCTCCTGGCCGGGGCCGCGGCGGTCCTGTTCCCCCGGAAGACCGAAGAGGAAGGGGGCGCGGAGACGTGAAGGTATACCTCTACATCCTGGTGATGGCGGCGGTGTCCTATGCCATCCGGGCCCTGCCCATGACGCTGTTCCGCAAGCCCATCCGCAGCCGGTTCGTCCAGTCGTTTTTGTACTACGTGCCCTACGTGACGCTGGCGGTGATGACCTTCCCGGCCATCCTGGAGGCCACCCAGAGCCCCATATCCGGCGCGGCGGCGCTGGTGGTGGGCCTCGTGGTGGCCTGGCTGGGGGCGGACCTGTTCAAGACCGCCGTGGCCTGCTGCGCGGTGGTGTTCATCCTGGAATTTTTCATCATATGATACATGACATGCCCCGGAGGCCCCGCCTCCGGGGCGGTTTTTTGTCCGACCCTTCACTGGACGGCCTCCGCACCCATGCCTCCCTCTGACGAGGGAGGTGGCTTGGCCGCAGGCCAAGACGGAGGGAGAGATAGATCATCTTCTCTCCCCCGTCACCGCTTTCAGCGGCGACAGCCCCCTCGTCAGAGGGGGCCGCTGGTTTGACACTTATCCAGCCCTGTGCAGTATACCACACACTCCCTCGGGGCCCCCACGCGGCACGCCTGCCGCGTGGGGAGAGGAGGCACCGCGTTGTATTCGAGCCTTGCCGCTTGCGGCGAGGGGAGACCTACAACACGTGCACCGACGAGGGGAGCTGGCCGCCGTGCTCTGCGCGGCGGTCTGAAGGGGGCCTCCCCCGCGGGATATCTCATATGTCATAATCCCGGTAATAAACATTTATGTAAATCGTCCCGTTTTTGGAAGAAAAAACCAAACAAAATATTTCCTTTAAATCGTGAAAATCTCCCTCCAAAGCCTTAATTACAGTTCTCTTATCTTGTATAATTGTACGGGGACAGGATAATTGAGAATATCCGGGATAGGGCGGGACAGGAGGGGAAAACATGAGAAAACCCGCTATT
>CANQIH010000237.1 GCA_947624035.1 uncultured Oscillospiraceae bacterium
TGAACGTGTACAACTGGGGCGAGTACATCTCCGACGGCTCCGAGGGCTCCCTGGACACGGTGAAGGCCTTCGAGGCCTGGTACGAGGAGGAGTACGGCCGGCCGGTGCAGGTGAACTACACCACCTTCGCCAGCAACGAGGACATGTACGCAAAGCTGTCCTCCGGCGCGGTGAGCTACGATGTGGTCATCCCCTCCGACTACATGATCGCCCGGATGATCGACGAGGACATGCTCCTGCCCCTGGACTTTGACAACATCCCTAACTACCAGTACATCGACGACAACTTCCACGGCCTCTACTACGACCCGGAGGACGCCTACTCCGTGCCCTACGCCTACGGCATCGTGGGCATCATCTACAACGCCAACGTGGTGGACGAGGCGGACACCGGCACATGGGACCTGATGTGGAACCAGAAGTACGCCCGGCAGATACTCCAGTTCAATAACTCCCGGGACGCCTTCGGCACGGCCATGTACCGGGCGGGGCTGGACGTGAACACCACCGACCGGAGCCAGTGGGACGCGGCATTGGCGGACCTTCTGGAGCAGCGGGGCATCGTGCGCAGCTACGTCCAGGACGAGGTGTACAACATGATGGAGTCCGGCGAGGCCGCCATCGCCGCCTACTACGCCGGGGACTACTTCACCATGCTGGACGCCGAGGCGGAGAACGTGGATCTGCGGTTCTACTACCCCGACCCCACCAACTTCTACATCGACGCCATGTGCATCCCCAGCTGCTGTCAGAACAAGGAGCTGGCGGAGATATTCATAAACTTCATGCTGTCCGAGGAACCGGCCATCGCCAATGCGGAGTACACCTGGTACGCATCCCCCAACACCCTGGTGTATGAGAACGAGGACTACATCGACGAGATGGGGGAGGATGCCATGGCCACCCTCTATCCCCAATGGGACGACTTCGCCGGGCAGTACAACACCTACGCCTACCGGAACCTGGACCAGGACCTGCTGGACTATATAAACTCCCTCTGGGAGACCTTGAAGATCAACTGATAAGGACACAAAGAAAGCCCCCGGCGCGGCAGCGCCGGGGGCTCATTTTGTCAAAGGGGGGGGGAGGGCCGTGTCACCCGGCCATGGCCGCGGCATAGCGGTCATAGGCGTTCTGGTAGACCTCCAGCAGCCGGTCCATACCGCAGTCGCTCAGCATCTGCTTGTATATCTCCCAATCGGCGTCATTGGGGCCGCCATTGCGGAGCCACTGGAATTCCTGCTCGATGACAAAACTCTCAAAGTCGGACTTGTACATGTCGATGACGTCCTGTTCCTCCTGGGTGAACACGCAGTCGATGGGGTACACGGTGGTGTCCTGCACGTAGGGCATCCAGAAGTCGTAGAGGCCGGTCAGCCGCTCGCGGGCCCGGTCATCCATGGCGAAGGTGTCAGCGTAGTACTCAGAGAGGATAAGCTTAGGGCCCCTCACCTCATAGGTGCTCCTCAGATCGCGGGCGTCCATGCCGAACCGCCCCTGGGCCTCCTCGTCGGTGATGGGCTGCCAGATGCCGTTGGCGTCCTGCTCGTTGAAATAGACGCCGATGGGACCGTACTGCAGCTGCATGACGGCCTCGCCGGTGTACCACTGGTCATAGAACCTCAGCAGGGCGGCGGGGTCCTTGCAGGCGGAGGTGATGGACAGCTGGCCGGCGCTGACAGCGCCGCCGGTGCGGATGGTGACGCCGCTCGTGCCCTCATACGCCGTGCCGGCAGGGCCGGTCAGGATGGGCAGGAACACGTAGTCATCAGCGTGATCGCCCATGAGCTCATCTACCTCCCACCAGGTGGAGACGCCCACGCAGCCCTGCCGGCACTTCGCCATGAGATCGGTGTCGGACTGGGAGAACGTCTCGGGGTCCATCAGGCCCTCGGCGTACCAGTCATGGAAGTAGGTGACAGCGTCGCGGTAGCGGTCGGAGGCGCACTCGAAGGAGACGGTGCCGCCGCTGTTCAGCACCAGGTCGCCGCACACGTCATTGGGCCAGTTGGTGAAGCCGAAGCCGGCATAGAAGATGTTCTGGCCCCAGGACCACTGGTCGAAGCCGGTGGACATAGGGATGGTGGAGCCGGGCTCGTTGCCGTAACAGATGTGAGACATGTCGTATTCCTGGAAGGCCGCCAGCGCGTCGTGCAGCTCATCCAGAGTGGTGGGGACCTCCAGACCCAGGTAGTCCAGCCAAAGCTGGTTGATCATGGCGAACTGAGGGATGGTGTAGATGGAGTAGTCCTCTTCCTTGCCGATGGCGGCGGTGCCCATCCGCTCGGCGGCAGGCAGGCCGTAGATCCCGCCGTCCGGCATGGTGACGGCCGCGCGGATCTCGGGTCGTTCCTCCAGGATGGCGGAGAGATTGGGCATGATCTCCGGGGTGATGTAGGGGGTCAGGTCCAGGAAAATGCCGTCAGAGCCGTATCGCGTCAGGTCGGAGTTGGAGAAGCCAACGCCCTGGAAGGCGTCAGGCAGATCGAGGCTGGTGATGCGGACCGTCGCCTGCTCGTACAGGGACCCGCTCATGGTGTCCCAGGTGATGTGGATGCCGGCCTGGTCCATCATGGCGTTGAGGACCTCGTTGTCCGCATAGCCGGGGGACAGGGCGGACTGGCCGCCCATGACGGTGAACTCGGTCTGGGGCTCACCGGCGGCGGGCAGGGCGGCGCTGTCACCCGCGGCCATGTCCTGCGGCGCCGGGGTGGGGACCGATGACGTCCCGGCTGCCGCGCCGTCGGGCAGGCGGATGTCCGTCCAGCCGTCCACATTGCACTGGCCGTCGCCATTATCACCTGTGGCGACCACGGTGCCGTCGGCCCGAAGACCAACCGTATGCCACGCACCGGCGGCCACGGCCACGATGCCGGACCAGCTGTCCACGCCGCACCGGCCGTCGCTGTTATAACCCGCTGCCACCACAGTGCCGTCGGCCCGGAGACCCACGGTATGCCATATGCCAGCGGACACGGCCACGATGTCGGACCAGCCGTCCACGTCGCACTGGCCGTGATCGTTAAGTCCCGCGGCGACGACCGTGCCGTCAGAGCGGAGGCCCACTGTGTGATAGGTGCCAGCGGCCACGGCCACGATGTCGGACCAGCCGTCCACGCCGCCCTGGCCGTATTCGTTATCACCCACAGCCACTACCGTGCCGCCGGCGCGGAGGCCCACCGTATGACACAAGCCTGCGGCCACGGCCGCGATATCCGACCAGCCGTCCACATCGCACTGGCCGTATTTATTATTGCCCACAGCGACCACGGTGCCGTCGGCGCGGAGGCCCACCGTATGCCATGTGCCGGCGGCCACGGCCACGATGCCGGACCAGTCGTCCACGTCGTTCTGGCCGTTGTCGTCAGCTCCCGCGGCGGCCACCACGGTGCCGTCGGCGCGGAGGCCAACGGTATGGTCCCGGCCGCCGGCCACGGCCACGACGTCCGTCCAGCCGTCCACCGCGCACTTGCCGCGATCGTTATCGCCCACGGCGAGGACAGTGCCGTCGGCGCGGAGGCCTATAGTATAATGGTCGCCCGCGGCTATGGCCACGATGTCGGACCAGCCGTCCACGTCGCACGGGCCGCCGTCGTTATTGCCCGCGGCGATGACAGTACCATCAGCCCGGAGGCCCACCGTATGAATAGTGCCTGCGGCCACGGCTATGATGTCCGTCCAGCCGTCCACGCCGCACTGGCCGTATTCGTTATCACCCACGGCGACCACGGTGCCGTCGGAGCGGAGACCCACGGTATGATACCGGCCGCCAGACATGGCCACGATGTCTGTCCAGCCGTCCACGTCGCACTGGCCGTCATTGTTGTTGCCCACGGCGGCCACGGTGCCGTCAGAGTGGAGGCCTATAGTATAATGGTCGCCTGCGGCCACGGCCACGATATCCGACCAGCCGTCCACGTTGCACCGGCCGTCGACGTTACGTCCTATAGCCACCACAGTGCCGTCGGCCCGGAGGCCAACAGTATGTCCACCGCCCGCAGCCACAGCTACGATATCAGACCAGCCGTCCACATCGCACTGGCCGTCATCGTTCCATCCTGCGGCGACGACCGTGCCGTCAGAGCGGAGGCCCACTGTGTGATAGTAGCCCACAGCCACGGATACGATGTTGGACCAGCCGCCCACGTTGCACTGGCGTTCGTAGTTACTGCCCACAGCGACGACGGTGCCGTCGGCGCGGATGGCCACAGTATGTCTGACCCCGGCGGCTATGACCGTCCCCGCCGGTGCTCCCGCGCTGTCGGGCACGCGGATGCCGGACCAGCCGTCCACATCGCACGGGCCGTAGTAGTTATCGCCCACGGCCACGACCGTGCCGTCAGAGCGGAGGGCCACCGTATGATTATCTCCGGCGGCTATGGACGGTAGCTGCAGCGCCATGTCCTTCGCCGTCATGGAGAGCGCAGGCGTCTCTTCCGCCGTGGTCCCCGCTGCCGCGCCGGGCAGGCGGATGTCGGACCAGCCGTCCACGTCGCACTGGCCAGAAGTGTTATTGCCCACGGCGACAACTGTGCCGTCAGATCGCAGGCCCACCGTTTGGTATGTGCTTGCGGCCACGGCCACGATATCCGACCAGCCGCCCACGTCGCAATCGCCGTCATTATTATCGCCTGCGGTGACCACGGTGCCGTCGGCCCGGAGACCAACGGTATGATGCCAGCTGGCGGCTATGGCCACGATGTCTGTCCAGCCTTCTACGTCGCACTGGCCGTAATCGTTAAGTCCCGCAGCTACTGCTGTACCGTCGGTGCGAAGGCCCACCGTATGATAGGTGCCGGCAGCCACGGCCGTGATGCCGGACCAGCCGCTGACGTCGCACTGGCCGTTATCATTATCGCCTACGGCGACCACGGTGCCGTCGGCGCGGAGGCCTACCGTATGCTGGTAGCCGGTGGCCACGGCCACGATGCCGGACCAGCCGCTGACGTCGAGGTCATCGTCTGTGGTGACCACGGTACCGCCGGCACGGAGGCCCACTGTATAATGATGACTGGCGGCCACGGTCACGATATCGGACCAGCCGCTGACGTCGGGGTCATTGCCCGTGGTGACCACGGTGCCGTCGGCCCGGAGGCCCACTGTATGCTGTGAGCCGGCGGCCACGGCCACGATATCGGACCAGCCGTCCACGTCGCACCGGCCGGAGTCGTTGTCGCCCACAGCCACCACGGTGCCGTCAGAGCGGATGGCCGCCGTATGGTCATACCCGGCGGCTATGGTCGCGGGCTGTCCTGCTATGGTATCCCACGTCAGAGAGAGCGCGGTGGGCGCCGCCTCGGCCGTCTGGTCCCGGCCGCCCCGCAGGAAGAACAGGCCCACGGCCGCTACTGCCAGGACGAGGCACACCGCGAGGACGGGAGCCCGGCGCTTTCCGCCGGTCTTTTTCGGCGGCGGCTGATCGTCCTCGCTGTCGGCCAGCCACGGCTTCGGCTGCCTGTGAATGGGCTCGATATCGACCAGCCACGGCGGTACAGGCGCAGGCTGCGGCGGCTGCGGCGCAGGCGCGGGCGTCGGCTCGGACCTGGGCGCAGGTCTGGCCGCAGGCGCGGGCTTTTGTACCGGCTGGGCCGCAGGTCCGGGCGGCGTGGCCCGGGCTGCGGAGCTGTGCGGCTGCTGAGGGATGAATACCGTCCTGTCGTCCGCCGGGGCGGGCTCCCGGCTGGCCGCGCCCTCCAGGGCTTTCAGGTCTGCCAGCATGGACGCCGCGTCGTGATACCGGTCCCTGGGGTCATAGGCGCAGACCTTCAGCACGATGCGCTTCAGCCTCTCGCTGCCGTCTGCCGGCGGGGGCAGAGGGGCGCCGTGCAGGCGGCGCACCTGGGCTTCCTCCTCCTGTCGGGCCGTTGGCACCGCCGGCGGCAGCGGCACGAAGGGGGCCCGCCGCCGGTTCAGCATCCAGTACATCACCATGCCCAGGGAGTAGATGTCCGCCGAGGCGCCATAGGGCCTGTCGTGGTAGACCTCCGGGGCCATGTACCGGAACGTGCCCACACGGGTCCCCATGGTGGTCCGCTCCGACACCTTCGCCACGCCGAAGTCGCCCAGCTTGTACTGGCCGTACCGGGATACGAAGATGTTCTGAGGCTTGATGTCCCGGTGGATGATGCCCTGCCGGGCGCACAGCACCAGCGCCTGGCAGATGTCCGTGCCCATCTGGACGGCCTGGTCTGGGCTGCCGTATTGGTCCAGGGCCTTCAGCAGGGGGGTGAGCAGCTCCATGCGGATGAAAAGCTCCCACCCTACGCCCTCCGGCCGGGGCTTGTACTCAAGGTCGTCGCAGTTGACGATGTTGGACTCGCCCTTGAGCGTGGACATGAGGGTGTACTCCCGCACCAGGCCCTTGAGGTAGCCGTCGTACCGCTGGGAGATGTCGGCCATGGTGTAGCCGTCGCTGATCATCTCCTCGGTCTCGCTGTTGTCCCGGGGGATGGTGATGTGCTTCAGCGCCGCTCTCTCCTCCGCGCCGAAGACGTTCCGCCGGATCTCGTAGACCGTGCCGAAGCTGCCCTGGCCGATGACCCGGACCACCTGCCAGTCCTTCCATTTGGTCCCAGGCTCCAAGCGAACACCCCCTCTCGTTTCTCTCTTCCGCCAGTATACCGGCTGGCATCGGAAAATGCAAGGGCGCGGCATAAAAAGCCCCCGGCGCTCTTGCGCCGGGGGTATGCTATATCAGATGAGGGAGGGGGCGTCAGTACTGATACAGGCTGCCGTTTTTATCCACGGCACGGTACGCCATATCCTGCTCCGGGCCCAGCACGAACGAGATGTTGGGGGCGGAACCCAGGTAGTAGGACACCAGGTTCCCGTCCACGAAGTAGAGGTAATCCTGCGAGCACCAGCCGTAGGCCGTGTCGCCCATCCCGTCGGGGCCGCTGATGTCCTCCGCAGACGCGCCGGAGAGAGAGAACCCCACGAAGCACCAGCCGCCCTCCTGGGCCATGACCATGACCTCCGTGCCGTTGGGCAGCTGATGGAGCACGTCATAGCCCGTCCCCGGGCCGGACCGCAGGTTCAGGTCCACCGAGCTCTGGACCTGGGCCTTGGCCCAGGCCAGGTGTCCCGGGCCGGACGTGAACTGCTGGGGCTGATAGCTCACGCCCTGCTCCATGGCCATAGCCAGACGCATGCTGACCATCTCGTCCAGATAGCCGCCGATGTACGCCGTGAACCGAGTCCAGGAGCCGTCCTCCAACTCCAGATAGAACCGGTATATCCCGTCGGGCCAGTAGCCGCCGTAGTTGCCGTTATAGACGCCGGAGGAGATCGTCAGGATGCCGTCCGCGTAGCTGAAATCGCCTGTGCTGAGCTCCGCGGCATAGCCGCCGTAGTCGATGCCCACCCGGACGATGGACGCATAGCTGGTCTCAAAGGCATAGGTGCGGAGGTCCAGCCGGGCGTCCAGGGTGCGGTACGGCACGTTGAAGGAGGCCGCCGCGGTATCCGCCGCAGGCGGCACACTTGCCGCCGTGGACCGGTCCATCCACTCCGGGGGAGGCGGCGGTGTGCCGGCGGGCTCCGGCGTGGGGGCAGAGGACGTCCCGGCTGCCGGATGCATGTCCACGGTCTCGGAGGGCAGGCGGATGTCCGTCCAGCCGTCCTCGATTCCGGCCACGGGCTCGGAGGGCAGGCGGATGTCCGTCCAGCCGCTTACGTCGCACTGGCCGTTACCGTTTTCACCCACGGCGACCACCGTGCCGTCAGACCGGAGGCCAACTGTATAATCCCATCTGGCGGCTATGGCCACGACATCCGTCCAGCCGTCCACGTCGCACTGGCCGTATTCATTATCGCCCACGGCCACCACCGTGCCGTCGGCGCGGAGACCCACGGTATGATAGTCGCCTGCGGACAAGGCAATGATGTCTGTCCAGCCGCCCACGTCGCACTCGCCTTCGTCGTTCCGTCCCGCGGCGACCACGGTGCCGTCGGCCCGGAGACCCACCGTATGATGGTAGCCTGCGGCCACGGCCACGATGTCGGACCAGCCGTCTACGTCGCACTGGCCTTGCTTGTTATCACCCACGGCGACGACGGTGCCGTCGGACCGCAGGCCTACCGTATGAAAGTTGCCTGCGGTTACGGCCACGATGCCGGACCAGCCGGACACGTCGCACTCGCCGTATTCGTTATGACCCACGGCGACCACGGTGCCGCCGGACCGCAGGCCCACTGTATGCACACACCCAGCGGCCACGGCCACGATATCCGTCCAGCCGCTGACGTCCTGGTAGGGGTGCGTGGTGACCACGGTGCCATCGGACCGCAGGCCCACCGTGTACTCGTCACCCGCGGCCACGGCCACGATATCGGACCAGCCGGACACGTCGCACTGGCCGTCGTCGTTCTCACCCACGGCGGCCACAGTGCCGTCGGCGCGGACTGCTACCATATGATATGTTCCGGCAGCTATGGTCGTGGGCAGTCCCGCCATGGCCTCGGCTGTCATCATTGGCGGGGACGTCGGTTCAGTCGTCGGTTCCGGTGCTTGCTCCGGCGTCGGTTCAGGCGTTGGCTCAGGTGTTGGCTCAGCGGTCGGTTCCGCTGTGGGAGCGGCAGCCGGTTCCGCCGTTGGCACCGCGGTAGGTTCCGCCGTTGGCGCTGCCTCGGCCGTCTGGCCCATGTCCCCCCGCAGGAAGAACAGGCCACCGGCCACAGCGGCCGCCAGGACGAGGCACACCGCGAGGGCAGCGATCCAGCCCTTCCCGCCCCGCTTTTTTACGGGCTCGGGCTGCGGTGCAGGCTCCGGCTGGGGTTGAGGCGCAGGCGCGGGTCTCTGCGCAGGCTCCGGCGCGCGCTGCGGCTGCTGCGGCTGCTGCGGCTGCTGAGGGATGAACACCGTCCTGTCATCGTCCGCCGGGGCGGGCTCCCGGGGCGCCGGGGCATCCAGGGCTTTCAGGTCCGCCAGCATGGCCGCCGCGTCGCGGTACCGGTCCCTGGGGTCAAAGGCGCAGGCTTTCAGCACGATACGCTTCAGCCCCTCGCTGCCGTCTATGGGCGGCGGCAGGGGATCCCCACGCAGGCGGCGCACCTGGGCTTCTTCCGACTGCTGTGCCGTGGGCACCTCCGGGGGCAGCGGCACGAAGGGGCTGCGCCGCCGGTTCAGCATCCAGTACATCACCATGCCCAAAGAGTAGATATCCGCCGCAGCGCCGTAGGGCTTGCCGTTGTAGACCTCCGGGGCCATGTACCGGAACGTGCCCGTCCGGGTGCCCACTGTGGTGTGGTCCGCCACCTTTGCCACGCCGAAGTCACCCAGCTTGTACTGACCGTTCCGGTCCACGAAGATGTTCTGGGGCTTGATGTCCCGGTGGACGATGTTCTGCTTCTCGCACAGCTCCAGGGCCTGACAGAGGCCGGTCCCCAGCGCTATGGCCTGGTCCGGGCCGCAGTACTGGTCCACCTTCCTCATGATGGGCGTCAAAAGCTCCATGCGGATGAAGATGTCCCAGCCCATGCCGTCTTCCCGGGGGCTGTACCCGATGTCATCGCAGATGACGATATTGGCGCTGCCCTTTAGAGACATCATGAGGGTATACTCCCGCACGATGTCCCGCAGATATTTCTCGTACTGCCGGGAAATGCTGGCCTCGTCGTAGCCGTCAGCCAGCAGTTCCTCCGTCTCGCTGCTGCTCCGGGGGATGGATATCTGCTTGAGGGCGGCCTTCTCCACCGTGCCAAACACGTCCCGCTGGATCTCGTAGACCTGGCCGAAGCTGCCCTCGCCGATGACCCGGACGATCTCCCAATCCTTCCATCTGGCCCCAGGCTCCAAGCGATCACCCTCTCTCAAATCTCTCTCCCGCCAGTATACCGGCTGGCATCGGAAAAAGCAAGGGCGCCGCATAAAAAGGTCCCCGGCGCTCTTGCGCCGGGGACTTTGCTGTGCTTGTTTTCTGCCCGCTGTATCACTGGATGGTGATGCGGCCCTCGCCGTTCACATCGGCGTAGCCGGAGACGTTGGGCAGGCCGTCGCCGTCGGTGTCCTCAAAGGACTGGACGTAGTTGGCCAGGACCATGTAGTCCTCCATCACGTAGTCCAGCACGTTCACGGCGCCCTGGAACATGGAGAAGCCGTCGCCCAGGTCGCGGAGGGTGTAGTTGTAGCCGGCCAGGTTATAGGTGCCCTCGGGGTCGATGGGCTCGAACTCGCCGGTCTCGCGGTTCAGGATCTGCACGTCCTTGACGCGGTACTCGCCGTCCACGCCGGTGAACACGCCCTTGTCATCCGTGGAGCAGCTGGAGGGGATGCTGGTGTCGATGGTGTACCTGGCGGTGCCGCTGACGTGCAGGAAGCCGCCGATCTCCTCGCCGGTGCCAACGCCACGGGCGCCGAACTCCAGCGCGTCGATGATCTGCTGGCCGGTCACCTGGATGAGGCAGGCCACATTGCCGAAGGTGTGCATGTTCTTGCAGGTGAGGTAGCTGATCTGGCCGGTGATGGCCTCGTTGCGGATGCCGCCGCCGTTCATGATGGCCATATCCACGTCAAGGTCCATGCTGTTGAAGAGGTAGTACAGGGCGTCCGCCGCGAAGTCGCCGGAGTTGGTCTCCTGGCTGCGGACCAAACGGGTGCCGTCCTCGTCGTAGTTGTCCAGCACATCGTCTGTGGTGCCGATGACCTGGCCCAGCTCGGAGGTGACCTGACTGATCCAGTCGTTTTCGATATCGGCCACGGTCTCGTCAGCCATGGAAAGGAGCTCCGTGGTGATGGTCCCGTCGGGCTCAATGGTCATCTGGCCCAGGGCGTTGAAGTAGGAGCCGGTCTGGGTGAGGATGACGGTGTTGCCCTCCAGGTCCTCGACCTCCTCCATGGGGACGGTGCTGTGGGAGTGGCCGTCGATGAAGGCGTCCAGGCCGGTGGTGTGCTCGATGACCTCCTCGGAAGTCCAGGGGGCGGAGGAGGGGTCGATGCCCAGGTGGCCCAGGGCGATGATCACGTCGGCCTCAGCAGAGGCGTCGTCGATGGCCTTCTGCACGGCGGCGTACAGGTCGGAGCCGTCCTCGCCGCCGGCGATGCCGTAGATGTAGTTGCCCTCTTCATCTTGGAAGTAGGCGGGGGTGGACTTGGTGAAGGACTCGGGGGTGGTGATACCGATGATGGCGATCTTCTGTCCGCCGATCTCGAACACCTTGTAGGGGTCCAGCACGAGGTCGCCGGGCACGCCGTCCTCTTCATGGTAGAAGTTGCAGCTGAGGTAGGGGAACTCCGCCCACTCGATGGCGTTCAGGCAGCCGTCCATGCCGTAGTCGAACTCGTGGTTGCCCAGGGTGGCGGCGTCGTAGCCCGCGGCGTTCATGATGCTGATGATGGTCTCGCCCTTGTCCATGGAGCCGAAGGCGGTGCCCTGGACGTGGTCGCCGGCGTCCACCAGCAGGACGTTGTCCAGACTGTCGCGGTAGTCCGCCGTGATGGCATAGTTCAGATCCTTGTCGATGTAGGTGTGCACGTCGTTGGTGTAGAGGATGGTGACGGTCTCGCCCTCCGCCGCGTCGCCGGCAAAGGCCGCCGTGCCCAGGCTCAGCACCATGGCCAGCGCCAGCAGGATGGACAACATCTTCTTCATATGATCTGCCTCCGTTGTATAAAAGATTTGGCGTCTAAAATTATATCAACGGGCCGCGCCCATGTCAAAGAAAAAATGCCGAAAAGACGGGCATTTTCGGCATTTTTTGCATCAAGTTTTTGAGGTATCTCCGGCGGAACGGGGGCGCACGGCGAAGTTCACCTCTTGATTTACCGGGCGAATGGGAATATATTTGTACAGAGCTCAGGGCAAAGGCCCGTCAACGGGGGAGGAGCGAGCATGACCATCACCTGGATACAATTTCTCATCGTCTGCCCCCTGGTGTTCCTGGGGGGCTTCGTGGACGCCATCGCCGGCGGCGGCGGGCTCATTTCCCTGCCGGCCTACATCATAGCGGGCCTGCCGGTCCACGCCTGCATCGGCACCAACAAGATAAGCTCCGCCATGGGCACCACCCTCACCACCTATAAGTTCTGGAAAAACGGCTACATCCGGCCGAAGCTGAGCCTTCTCTGCGCCGTGTTCGCCCTCATCGGCTCTGCCGCCGGTGCCAACATCGCCATGCTGGTCAGCGACCGCATCTTCAAGATCATACTGCTGTTCGTGCTGCCGCTGACGGCGGTATACGTGTTCCGCAGCAAGGCCATCGACAAGGAGCGGGAGCCCCTGCCCCCCGGCAAGACGATGTTCATCTGCGGCGCCCTGGCCCTGGTCATCGGCATGTACGACGGCTTTTACGGCCCCGGCACCGGCACGTTTTTGCTGCTGCTCCTGACGGGCCTGGCCCACCTGGACCTGAACTCCGCCGCCGGGACCACGAAAGTCATCAACCTCTCCACCAACATCGCCGCCCTGGTGACGTATCTCTTCAACGGCCAGGTGTACCTGGTGCTGGGGCTCACGGCGGGGCTGTTCGGCATCGCCGGGAACTATTTGGGGGCCCGGTCCTTCACCGCCAAGGGCTCGAAGATCGTCAAGCCCCTCATCGGCGCGGTGCTGGCGGTGTTCTTCGTCCGGGTGGTATATGAGATGATCACCGGCTGACCGGTGCGAGACATTATAACATTATATATAAGGGAGGTACGACCATGACCAAGCGCCTGCTGAGTTTTCTTCTGGCTGTTCTGACCCTGTTCGCCCTCGCCGTCCCCGCCTTCGCGGAGCCCGCCGACGAGCCGGAGCCGGCGGCCTATACCCTGGCGTCCGGCTCCTGCGGCGCCGCGGGGAGCGACCTGCGCTGGTCCCTGAGCAGCACCGGCGTCCTCACCATCACCGGCTCGGGGAAGATGAAGGACTACGACTGCCCCGCCCAGGGCGCGTGGATGATGCCCAACGCGGACACGGCGCCATGGCTCACCTACGCCTTTGATTACGACTACGGCTGCGACATCACCCGGGCGGTGTTCGGGTCGGGCATCACCTACATCGGTACCTGGTGCCTGCCCTACTGCGACAAGCTCACCAGCGTCGTGCTGCCCGGGACCCTCACCAGCATCGGAGAGGCCGCCTTCGCCGGAAGCAGCCTGCGGTCGCTGTCGCTGCCCGCCTCCCTGAAGACCATCGGATCGAACGCCTTCACGGGCAACCGCATCGACACCGTCACCATCCCGGCCAGCGTCACCTACATCGGCTCCAGGGCTTTCTCCAACAGCGGCGGCGGCGTCACCATAGGCGGTCTCGCTGACACGGGGAACCGGCAGGCGAAGACGGTCACCATCCAGAACCCCTACTGCACCATCGACGAGCACCAGGACGACCCGTACAACCCCGATTCCCGGTACGGCATCTACACCTTCGGCAACCCCTCCTATACGGTCATCAAAGGCTACACCGGCTCCACCGCCCAGACCTTTGCCAAAAAGCACGGCTTCACCTTCCAGTCCATCGGCACCGTCAAGAAGGGCTGGGTCACCGAGGGCGGCAGGAAGTACTATTACCAGAACGGCAAGAAGGCCACCGGGCTGTGGGTCATCAACAAAAAGCACTACTATTTCTCCGTGAAGGACGGACATATGCTCACGGGCCTCGTGAACACGGGCAATGGCAAGACCCGGTATTTCTCCCCGAAGAGCGGCGTCATGCTCACAGGCCTTGTGAACACCGGCGGCGGCAAGCTGCGGTACTTCTCGGCAAAAAACGGCGTCATGCTCACGGGCCTTGTGAACACGGGCAGCGGCAAGATTCGGTATTTCTCGGCGAAAAACGGCGTCATGCTCACGGGCCTCGTGAACACCGGCAGCGGCAAGACCCGGTACTTCTCCGTGAAGGACGGGCATATGCTCACGGGTCTCGTGAACACCGGCCATGGCGAGACCCGCTACTTCTCCGCCCGGGACGGGCACATGATGAAGGGCGGCCTCGTCACTGTGAGCGGCCGGCAGTATTACCTCTCCGCCCGGGACGGCCACGTGATGAAGGGCGGCTGGATCTATGTGGGCGGCAGGCCGAAATACTACGCCAACAGCAGAGGCGTCATCACAAAGAGCGTATGACAGCGCGTATCGCAGGAGGAGCATGACTATGAAAAAGCGTGTGTTCCATATCATTCTCGCCGCGGCGATCCTCTTGACCCTGGCGGCCCCGGCCCTGGCGGCGGACACGGCCGCCTCCGGCCGGTGCGGGGAGACCGCCCGGTGGTCCCTGTCCGGCGACGGGACCCTCACCATCTCCGGCACGGGCATCGTGGACCCGCTGGCGGACGAGTCCTGGTACGACCTGGCCGAGAGAGCCACGAAGCTGGTGATCCGGCCCGGCATCACCGGCATCCTGACCAGCGCCTTCGGCGGCTTTTCCATGCTCAGAAGCATCTCCCTGCCCAACACCCTGACCACCACCGTGGAGAGCACCTTCTCCTACTGCAACGGCATCACCGACGTCACCATCCCGGGCTCCTGGTCCGTGGGCTGGGGGGACTTCGCCGGATGCGGCAGCCTTCGGTCCGTCACCATCCGGGAGGGCAGCCGGTCCATCGGCTCCTGCGCCTTCTCCAGCTGCCCGGAGCTGTCCCGCGTGTCCCTGCCCTCCACCATGAACACCATCGGCACGTCCGCCTTTGACTCCTGCACCAAGCTGGCCGAGATCACCCTGCCCGCCGGCGTCCGGGAGGTGGGGATGGATGCCTTCCGGGGCTGCGAGGTCAGGGTGATC
>CANQIH010000238.1 GCA_947624035.1 uncultured Oscillospiraceae bacterium
GCGACTGCCTCAACAACCCCTCCAGCCACGTGGTGCTGGTGACCGACCTGGGCTACGATTCCGCCGGCAACATCGTGTCCGTGGAGATCACAGAGCAGACGCCCTACAAGATGCGCGTCACCTGCTACGGCGAGAAGATCGCCGGAAAGGACTACGACTTCACCGGCTACCTCTCTTACGTGACCAGCTACTTCCTGCGCAGCGGCTACACCATCTACCGCCGGGACTGCAGCAGCCGTCCCAGCGTCCGGGAGCCCAGCGATGAGGCCGGCCTGAGCTACGCCCCCGCGCCCATGATGAGCGTCAAGACCGCCGGCCCCTCCACGGCCACGGTCACCCTGTCCCACAGCGTCAGCGGCGCCGTCATCTACTACACCACCGACGGCAGCACCCCCAGCAACAAGAGCACCAGGTACACCGGATCCTTCACCGTCTCCAAGGACACCACGGTACGGGCCATCGCCACAGTGCCGGGCTACAAGGACTGCTTCCCGCTGAACAGCACCCTGGAGCGTGTGGCGTCCCCCCAGCTGGACACGGCCAACGACGCGGCATACCTCTATAACAGCGTCTACTACGTGAAGAGCGGCGACAAGCTCACGCTGAACAGCGACGAGGGCACCACCATCTACTACACCACCGACGGCAGCACGCCTACTCTGAACAGCAAGACCGTCCAGTCCGGCGGCTCCACCTCCGTGACGGTGACCTCCGCCATCACGCTGAAGGCCTTCGCTGCCAAGGACGGCTCTGTGCCCAGCCCGGTGGTCACCCTGAGGGTGGAGCCCGGCAAGATCTACTCCATCACCGTGAAGGACCCCTACGGCTTCCTCCAGATCGGCGAGCGCTCCGGCGTGCTGGACGGCATGAAGTTCAGCGTGCTGGAGGGGAAGGACCTGACCGTCAAGGTCAACAACATCAGCGGCTATACCCTGGGCGCCGTCCGGGTGGATGGAACGGCTGTCAGCACCAGCGGCGGCCAGTACGTCTTCAAGGACGTGCGGGCGGACCACACCATCTCCGCGGAGCTCAAGTCGCCTTTCAGCGACGTCTCCGGTTCCGCCTGGTATTCGGGCGCGGTGGCCTTCGTCTCGGCCAAGGGCCTGTTCAACGGCACCAGCTCCAGTACCTTCTCGCCCTCCTCCTCCATGACCCGCGCCATGTTCATCACGGTCCTGGGCCGCTTTGCCAATCCCGGCAGCTCCATCGCCAACTGGTCCGGCATGATGGGCGTCACCAACGGCTACGACATCATCGTCCGCAGTGATACCACCACCAGCTCCGGCAGGAACGCCATCATCGAGGCGGCCGGCCAGTACGTCCCCGTTCTGGGCACCATCGCCCAGGGCAAAGACGGCGGCACATGGTATCAGGTGCGGTACAACAACACCACCGGCTATGTCCGAAAGGTCATGCCCAGCAACGGCAAGGTCCTCATGGACGTGTGCCAGTTCGGCGATCTGACCGGCAGCGTGTCCTACTGCAACGGCTACGCCCAGTGGGCCTACCTCAACGGCATCGTCAGCGGCGTGTCCGACTATCAGTTCAATTCCAACGGCGCCATATCCCGCCAGGATATCTGCGTCATCCTCTACAACTACCTCACCAAATACCGCGGCCTGAGCCTGTCCACGGCCAGCAGGAGCTTCAAGGACAGCGCCAGCATCTCCTCCTACGCGAGAAACGCCGTGAACGCCATGGCCAACTACGGCATCGTGGAGGGCAACAGCTCCGGGTACTTCAACCCCCGGTATGCCGCCACCCGCGCCGAGGTCGCCACCATGTTCATGCGCCTTTCGGAGAAGCTGGGCTGAACCGCGGCAGACAATGAAGCACCCCCTTCGCGTGATCTGCATAGAATGGGTCAACGCGAAGGGGGGTTCTTTATGGATCTGGACCGATACATCCAAGAGCTGAAGCGCGGTCAGAGCGCCGGATCGCTGGAAAAGCTCACCCGGTCGGAGACTGGTGCCAGGCTGGCCGCCCAGGTGGACACGGCCAAGCTGGAGCAGGCCGCCCGGCAGGGCGACATGCAGGCGCTGTCCGCCGCGCTCCGGGAGCTGCTGTCCACGCCCGAAGGGCGGGATTTCGCCGCGCAGGTACAGAAGGCGGTGAAGAGCGGTGGACGGTGATCTGGGCGAAAAGCTCTCGGCCATCCTGTCCGACCCGGCCCAGATGGCCCAGCTCACGCAGATGGCCCAGAGCCTCATGGGCCAGATGAGCCAGGAGGCCGGAGGCGGGACGCCAAAACAGGAGGCGGCGCCCGCTCCGGCGTCCAAGCCTGAGCAGCCCGCGGACACCAGGCTCCTGTCGGCCCTGGGCAGGGCATTGGCCGGAGGCCGGGGAAATACCCGCTCCACGGCGCTGCTGACGGCCATGCGGCCATACATGAAGCCGGAGAAGCAGGAAAAGCTGGACCGTGCCATGAAGATCGCCCGGATGGTGAACGTGGCCGAGACAGTCATGCGGGAGTACGGAGGCGGCCATGGCGTATAGCGGCGCGTACCACATGCAGGGCGCCCCGGCGGCCAGACCGCAGCCCGCACTGCCCCGGGAGGAGACCCATCCGTCCCGGCGGCAGG
>CANQIH010000239.1 GCA_947624035.1 uncultured Oscillospiraceae bacterium
GAGAGATACACCAAGACGGGATGGTATCTGTCTCTCCCTCAGTCTCGCTATCGCTCGACAGCCCCCTCGTCAGAGGGGGCCGCTGGCTTGGACTTGTCCAGCCCTGTGCAGTATGCCATACACCCCCCTCGGCTCCCATTGGGGCCCCCGCGCGGCGGGAGCCGCATGGGGAGAGGAGGCGCACGGGAGCGGGCGGATGCTGACGCTTGCGGCAGCGGAGCTTAGCGGACGCTGCGGCGACGAGGGGAGCTGGCGAGGAGCCGAAGGGTGACGAGACTGAAGGGGGAGGGACCGGAGATGGCGGTTGACCAGCCTTTCACCCTACCGACCGCCGCCAAAGGCGGCGGCCACCTCCCCTCAAGGGGAGGCGAGGGGCTGGTGCTTATCCAACACTGCCTCAAGGGGAGGCGAGGGGTCTGGCGGAGGTCCACCCCACATCGTTGTCACGTTTTGGGCGCGGGGGCTGTCTATCAAGGCAGAGCGCTCGAAAAGGAGGCAGACATGACCGAGGTATTGACAGAAAAGACCGCCCTGGACCGGATGCGGCAGGGGGACGAGGCGGGTCTGGCCTGGTTCATCCGGCGGTACACGGCCTATGTGTCCGCCATCGTGTGGAATCTGGGCGGCCACGCCATGACGGCCCAGGACGCGGAGGAGATCACGGCGGATGTGTTTTTGACCCTCTGGCGGTACTGCGAGAATCCGACGTCGGACAGGGCCAAGGCCTATCTGGGTGCCATCGCCCGGACGCGGACGCTGAACTGGCTGAAGCGGGCGGGGCTGACCCAGGCCCTGGAATATGACGAGCTGACCCTGACGGCGGAGGGACCGGAGGCGGCCGTGCTGGAGCGGGAGGCGAAGCGGGCCCTCCGCCGGGCCGTGGAGGCCATGGGCCCGCCGGATAGGGAGATATTCATCCGCCACTACTATTACGGCGAGAGCAGCGCGGTCATCGCGGAGACCCTGGGCCTGACCGCCGCCAACGTGCGCAAGCGGCTGGAGCGGGGCCGGGAGGCCCTGCGGCGGCAGCTTGAGAAAGGAGAGACCGGCCATGACGACCTTTAATATATCCGACCTGATGGACGGCCTGGGCGACGAGGCCCTGGACCTGGCGGACCCGGGCGTCACCAGCCCCGAGCGGGTGCTGGCCCTGGTCCGGGAGCGGAGCGGGCAGGCGTCCGCCGCCCCGGCCTGGCACGCAAAGGCGAAAAAGACCCGCCGGCTGGGCCGCACCCTTCTGATCGCGGCGCTGCTGGCGGCGCTGATGGGCGTGACGGCCTACGCGGTGTACGAGCTGGTCATCGACCGGTACGTGATCGAACAGCCCGCATGGTACGCCTCGGAGGAGGCGGCGGAGCAGCCGGACAGCCGCGTCTCCCTGGTGGGCTATCAGGGCACGCCGGAGTATCTGGCATACACCGAGTGGGACGCCCTGCAGGAGCAGTGGTTCAAGGAGGACATGGCGTTCTGGCAGGAGCGGGGCGCGGACGATTCCTACCATGAGGCGCCGGACAACTATTATGGCTTTTACAGCGTCGTCACACAGGCACAGGCGGACCAGCTGGACGCCATCATGGAGAAGTACGGCCTGACGGCCCACACCGCTATGGCGTTCATTGTCAGCGCGGCGGAGCTCTATGACGCCCTGGGCACGGAGAGCTTCTACAGCGACGCCCTGGCGGGGGAGTCCGCAGGCTACATCTATGACGACGGCACCTTTAAGGACGAGGGCCGCAGCTATGTGTTCCCGGACGGGCGGGAGGTTGGTCTGAGGGTGTTCGTCAGCGCCAAGGGCTCCTTTTCCACCATCTCCGGCTACATCGACCTGAGCCAGGGGTACGAGGAGTGGAGCTATACCACCGCCAGCGGTGTGACCGTGGATATGGTGCTGACGCCGGACAGCGGGGAGAGGATATTGGCGGAGACCGACGGGGCTTATATCGATGTGGGCGTGGGCAGGGTCCGGACCCGGGAGGAGCTGCAGACCATCGCGGACTGCATCGGCTTTGATGCGCTGGCGGACCGGTTCGACGGCCAGCCCCATCCCGAGACCGCGGAGAAGGTGGCGGCCCTGGACGAGACGTATAAGGAGCGGGAAAAAGCCCGTCAGGCGGCTGCGGCAGAGGATGCCGCCCAGGTGGAGGAAACGTCTCGTGAGGTGATAGACCGGCTTGGCGCTTTCGCCGTCACCGCCCTGCCGGAGGGATATGAGAGCATACGGATGCTGGGCGTCCGTGAGCAGGGCCCAATTATGCCCTGGACGGAGCAGGAGATATTCGACCAGGTGACCCGGACCTATTATAACGAGGAGATGTATGGATATATCAGACTGGACGCGTTCCGGTTCTATACCGACGGCGGCCGGACGGCGTCCGCCACGGCGGAGGCGCTGGAGGACACGCGGGCGCACTTCTGCGGCACGGACGGGCCCGTGACGGAGATACAGGGCTGGGACGGGTTCGTGTATGCGGAGGAGCTGTCCGATACCCTCATTGCCATCTGGTATGACAGGGACCGGGATCTGATGTTCCTGCTGGACTGCTTGCAGACGGGCCTGGACGCGGACGGGGTGCTGGCCCTGGCGGAGAGCGTGGCGGAGAAGGCATACGCGCCCGAGACCGCAGCCCCCGCCGAAAACGCCGAGCTTGCCCCCTCGTCAGAGTTCACCGATGTGCGCGTCACCTGGGCCGGATGTCCCGGCATCAGCAACTATATCCCCGGCGGCTTCTGGGGCCCCGTGGGGTCCGAGTACGCCATGACCCTGAGCTTCGCGCCCGCGGACCCCGACGCCGTCATAGAGTGGAAGAGCGACAATGAAAACGCCGTCACCGTGGACGACAACGGCTATATCCAGATCATCGGCGACAGCGCCGAGCCCGTCACTATCCACATCTTCATCAACGGCCAGGAGCAGGGCTCCTTCCCCATCAACATCACATAACGGCAGGGATGGCGAGGCCCCCGTGCGGCAGGTATACCGCGCGGGGGACCGCTGTTTGACCTGGCACTGGCTTAAAGCTCCTGCCAAGCCAGCGGCCCCCTCTGACGAGGGGGCTGTCAGCGCCTTGGCGCTGACTGAGGGAGAGACTTTAACAGCTCTAATATCTCTCCCTCCGTCTTGGCCTTGCGGCCAAGCCACGGCAGATTGTCAAGCAAGTGCAACACCAAAAACTTCGGCAGGAGAGCGCCAGCCGAGACATTTT